>JAGRJB010000281.1 GCA_020442965.1 Pseudomonadales bacterium | reverse complement strand
GTGAGTAACGAGCCCGATCCAGTCGCACGCGCCCAGCGGTTGCGGTTATTCTTTGCACTATGCAATTCGAAAGTAAGCTCGCCGACATCCCCACCACGATTTTCACCGTCGTATCGCGTCGCGCGCGCGAGTTGAACGCACTTGATATCGGCCAGGGATATCCGGATTTTCCGATAGATTCGCTGCTCTCCGAGCATGTGACCGCTGCCATGCGGGAGGGGCACAATCAATATGCACCGATGACGGGTGTGCTGGAATTGCGCCGGGCAATTGCGGCCAAAATAGAGTCGACCTATAAGAAGTCGATCGATGCCGACACCGAGATCACGGTGACCTGCGGCGGGACGGAGTCACTGCACTCGGCGATTTTGGCGCTCGTGCGTAGCGGCGACGAAGTCGTTCTCTTCGATCCAGCATACGACTCCTATGAGCCGGTCGTGAATCTCGCGGGCGGGCGCTGCGTGCGTGTTCCTCTGAGCCCGCCACAATTTCGTCCCGATTGGGAGCGCTTTGCGATGGCGCTTACTCCGCGGACGCGGCTCGTAATCATCAACAATCCGCATAATCCTGTTGGGACGGTCTGGGCGCGCGCCGATCTCGACGAACTCGCGCGCTTGATTCGCGATCAGCCCGTCGCCGTTCTGTCTGACGAAGTGTACGAACATGTCGTGTTCGATGGTCAGCAGCACGAGTCCGTGCTGTCGCACCCCGAGTTGTCGCAGCGCAGTCTCGCGGTCTTTTCCTTCGGCAAGACCCTGCACGCAACAGGATGGCGAGTTGGCTACTGCGTTGCGCCCGCTGGGCTGACGCGCGAGCTGCGCAAGGTGCATCAGTTCTGCACCTTCAGCATTTCCGCTCCGATGCAGCATGGCATCGCGCGCTATCTCGAGGCCAAGCCCGAGGCATGGCGTAATCTGGGTACGTTCTACCAGCAGAAGCGTGACTATCTGTGCGACGCACTGGAAGGCTCCGGATTCCTGCTACGGCGCGCGCAGGGAACTTACTTTCAGCTGCTGGATTTCAGTGCGATCAGCGATGCGGCCGATGTCGACTTTGTCGAGCGCATGATCACCGATGCGCGCATAGCGGCGATCCCGATCTCCCCGTTTTACAGCGCGAAAGAAACGGCTCGTCCGCGCCTTTCCGTCATGCGCGTGTGTTTCGCCAAGCGCGAGCAAACGCTGCAGGTCGCGGCCGAGAGGTTGCGAGAGTTCGCCGCCAGGATCGCGGATGAACCACCGTCGACGAGTGTCGCTGCCACGTGAGGCTGGCGCTCGTACAACAGTCGCTCGCATGGGAGGACCGCAGCGCTAATTATCACGCGTTTACAAGCGTGCTCGAGCCGTTACGCGGTCGCGTTGATCTGGTGGTACTGCCGGAAATGTTCACGACGGGTTTCACGATGCAGCCTGCGCGGCTCGCCGAGCAGGACGGCGCCGCGACGCGCGATTGGTTGCGCGCGCAGGCAGAGCGGATCGACGCCGCGATCACCGGCAGCGTCGTCGTCCAATCGGCCGGACAGTATTTCAACAGATTGTTCTGGGTCACGCCGGATGGCGCGGTATCGTCTTATGACAAAAGACACTTGTTCCGCATGGCTCGGGAACATGAGCACTATACGGCCGGTGATCGGCAGCTGCTGATCGAGTGGCGCGGTTTTCGGATAGCGCCGCTCATTTGCTACGACTTGCGGTTTCCGGTGTGGAGTCGACGACGAGCGGGGTTCGAATACGACTTGTTAGTGTATGTCGCCAATTGGCCGGCGGTGCGGCGCTATCCCTGGCAGCAGTTGTTGCTCGCGCGCGCGATCGAGAATTTGAGCTACGTGGCAGGTGTCAACCGCATCGGCACAGACGGCAATGGCGTGAGCTATGCCGGGGACAGTGCCATTGTCGACTATCTCGGTCAGCCGCTGGCAAAGTTGGCCGACGTGGCCGGTGTCGTGAGCGCAACGCTCGAGATCGGGCCACTCGATGAATTTCGCCGCAAGTTTCCGGCGCATCTGGACGCCGACCACTATAGGCTCGAGACATGAAGAAACGCACGCTCGTCAATCATCCTCCCAGCACCTTACCGCCGGTTGGCAATCGAGCGGTCATTGCGCCGATCTATCAGAGCGTCAAATACG
>JAGRJB010000280.1 GCA_020442965.1 Pseudomonadales bacterium | reverse complement strand
ACCGTTCCGCAACCTGGGGGGATCAGGTGTTCCTGGGCGGAACCGGCAGCCGCGACCCGGGTGGCTCCGTCGACGGCTACGCGTGGGCGCAGGTCGCGGGCCCGAGCGTCGCGCTCGCCAACGCCAACACCTCACTCGCGCAATTCTTCGCACCAAAGGTCACCGCCGCGACGGTACTGCGCTTTCAACTGATCGTGACGGATAACGTCGGCCTCACGAGTAGCCCCGATTTCGTCGACATCACGGTCGAGCCGCCCGCCGGCGGCATCGTCACCGTGCAAGGACGCATCACCTACGAACGCGTGCCATTCTCCACGACGCTCGGCAGCGGCTTGGACTACAGCGCAACGCATGCGGAGCCCGCCCGCGGTGTAACCGTGGAGGTCAGTGATCATGGAACGGGATTCGCGTACGTACGCGCCTCGACCGATGCGAACGGCAATTACGCTGTGAGCGTTCCGGGCAATCGAACCCTGCAAGTGACGGCCATTGCCGAGCTCGCGCGTACCGCCCCGCAGCCGCTACCGCACTGGAACATACAGGTGCGCCGCGGACACGCGACGAGCGCGTTCCTGTACCGCGCGTCCGGTCCCGCCTTCTCGAGTGGTACCGGCTTCACCGCCGACCTCAATATCCCCGCCGGGTGGGACGCCGTGACGCGGCAACCGAATGGTGAACGTGCCGCCGCGCCCTTCGCGATTCTCGACACCCTCTATCGCTCGATCGACAAACTACTGACAGTGGCGCCGACCGCGGATTTTCCGCAGGTGACGATCGACTGGTCGACTGACAACGGTGCCAGCACCACGTACTTCGACCCGCGCGACGGCACCGACGAGCGCTTCATTTCGCTCGCCGGCAAGGCTGGCATCGATATCGACGAGTACGACCCACACACGATCGCGCACGAGTTCGGCCACTACATACAGGACCGCTTTGCGCGCTCGGACAGCATCGGCGGCGACCACGCGTTCGATGATCGCCTCGATCCACGCGTCGCCTTCGGTGAGGGTTTTGGATATGCATTCGCAGCGATCGTCCTCGACGATCCGTTGGTTCGCGATGCGATTGGCCCGACGCAGTCGAGCGAGACCTACTTCAATGTCGAATCCGACAGCGTCACCAACGAAGGTTGGTACAACGAAACGTCAGTGCAGGAGATTCTCTGGGACCTCTACGACTCGACGAACGACGGTAGCGATACGCTCTCTCTGGGCCTCGCGCCACTCTGGGCGATTCTGACCGGGCCGCAGCGCAACGACGAATCGTTCGCGACGATCTTTCAGTTCGTCGCGGCGCTCAGGGCGGCGAATGCGGCGTTCGCGACCCAGATCGATGCGATCGTGGGCGGTGAATCGATCGTCGCGCCGACGATCGACCGGTATGCAAGCACTGAGACGAACGCCGCTCAAGTCACTCGAACGAGCGACGTTCTGCCCGTGTACGCCAACATCGGTATCGGTACAGGTGCCGTCGTCGTACGCAGCATCGACACGTTCGGCACCTATAACAAGCTGTCGAATCGCCGGTTCCTGCGCTTGCAATCGACGGGCCCGCAACGGATTCGCATCACCGCCACGATCGCGGGCGGCCATGACCCTGACGTCGTCGTGTGGGACCGGGGTCAGCGGATCGCGGCGGGAACAGTCAGTGGTAATGAGGATTTCTCGGTGAACCTCGGAACGGGAACCTATCTGCTCGAAACCTACGAGTGCGCCAACGCCGGTTGCGGCGGCGTCGCGACCGGTCCCTACGACATTTCGATCGCCGTCACCCCGTTCTGAAGGAGCTGCCACAAGATGCACCAGACATCGTTCAGTAGAAGCGCACCTGTGCGCAAGGCACTGTGCCTCCTCGCGCTCCTGGCCGGTGCCTGCGCGACGGCCGAACCGGCAACCAGCCACCTGCGTCCGGCGAGCGCCATTGCTGGCAAGATTTCTGCACCGGTCGATGTCCACTACCAACTGACCGCGGCCGCACTGCCGAATCAACCGCTAGTGGTTAGTCTAGTTCTGACGCCACGCGTCGCGGGCACGCGCATGACGGCCGACTTGGTGGGCAACCCGGCGATCCAGCTGGCCAAGCAAACGCTGATTTTTTCGAGTAACAAGACAACGGTCGGCAGCGCGGTGCGCCGCTCGTTTGTGATCACACCGGGCGTGACGCCCGCAGACGATATCATGGTGCTGGTATCGATCGATGTGAACGGTGCGCGCTACGCGAGTTACTTCCGGCTGCCACTGTCCGAGCAGCCATCCGCCGACCAAGCCGCGATCAGCGGCGGGCGCGACAAGCGCGGCGGCAGCGCGCCCAAGTAGCTGAGCACCCGGTGCGCTCAAGACAAACCTATTCGTCACACCACTGTCACAGCCACTTTAGTCGTCTGAACAGGAGCACTTCGAGCGTGACGATCAGGACCATGACAGCGGTCGCGACCCAGAATGCGTAAGGACTATCGACACCTGGCATACCGCCGACATTGACGCCGAGCAAGCCGGTCAGGAACCCGAGCGGCAGAAATACAGCGGAGATGATCGACAATATATAGAGCGTGTTGTTGGTAGATTCGGCCAGCCGATTCGAGATGTCATCTTTCAGCACCATCGACCGTTCGCGCGCCGCATCGATCTCCTCGACATAGCGGGTCAGTCGATCGGATGTTTCACGCAATTTCGTACGACTGGCATCTTCCAACCACTGCGGTGGATCGATCACAAGACTACTGAGCGCTTCGCGTTGCGGCGCGATATAGCGTCGCAGCACCACCGCCTCCTGGCGAAGATCCGACAGGCGCCGGCGCGATTCACGCGCATCGCCCTCCTCCAGATTCTCCTCGATCTCATCCAGTTCGTCATCGAAGTCATTGATCGTCTTTGCCTTGCGTTCTGTCAGCCGTGCGATCAGTTGCTCAAACAGTTGCGCCGCATTGGTCGGGCCGGACTTCTGATCGATCAATTGCGCGAGGACATCGCGCGGCGACTGCAAGCGCCGATGACGCAGCGTCAGGACTCGCGTGCCGTCGGACCAGATCCGGATCGATACCATGTTCTCCGCCACAGCACCCGGGTTGGTATTGATGCCGCGCAGGATTGCGATCGTGCCATTCTTGCCGCGAAACACTCGTGGCCGCGTCTCCTCCGCCAACAACGCATCGATGGTCGACTCGGTGAGGCCGCTGCGCTGACGTAGCCATGCTGCGACGCGCGTCGACTTGCGATCGAAGTGAGCCCAAAGCGCGCCGCCAGCCGCGGCCCCCGTTTCGATGTCAGCCCAGCGCAAGCGCCGTGCGCCGCCGCGACCGTCGAGTTGGCAAGCAAATACCAGGCCGTCTTCTTCGGGCCACACCGATCCGCTCGTGCTGTCCTGTGACATTCAACCACCGTCCATTTCTGATGCCAGAACGTTCGCAGCATGTCCGCGCCAGCCCTGCGCCTCGATGAAGATTCGCCGAATCGATGGGTGTTCGAGCTTGATGCGGCGCTCGAACTCCGAGATCGCCCGTTCCACGACCTCGGATGGCAAGCCGTCGACGAAATCCACACTGATGTTGAGCAGGATCTCGTTAGGACCGAGATGCATGGTCAGAACTTCATTGACGCGCAGAATTCGCGCGTCGGCGGACGCCATCGACTTGATCTCGCCCACCACGCGATTGTCGGCCGCTTCGCCGATCAAGAGGCCCTTGCTCTCGCGCGCGAGCAACACGGCAACGAGCGCGAGCACCAAGCCAATTGCGATTGCCGCAATGCCGTCCAGCTGCGGCAAACCGAGCCACTGACTACCGGCGACACCTGCGAACGCGAGCAGGAGTCCGACCATCGCAGCGGAATCCTCGAACAGCACTGTGAATACTGTGGGATCTTTCGACTCGCGGATCGCCTGCAGAAGCGGTGTTCGGCCGCGAGATTTGTTGAATTCGCGATAGGCGATGTACCAGGCAACCCCTTCGAACACCAGACTCAAGCCCAGCACGGCATAGTTCCAGCCGGGATTTCTGATCGGTTCGGGATAGCGTAGATGATTGATGCCCTCGTAGATCGACAATCCAGCGCCCACCGCAAAAATCAGTATCGCCACGACGAACGTCCAGAAATACAGCTCCATACCATAGCCAAACGGGTGCACTGCGTCCGGCCGTTGCTGCGACTTGCGAATGCCATAGAGCAGCAGCAGCTGATTGCCGCAATCCACCACCGAGTGGATCGCTTCTGACAGCATCGCGGAGGATCCGGTGAACGCGGAGGCCGTGAATTTGGCAATCGCGATCAGTCCGTTCCCAACGAGCGCCGCGTAGATCACCTTCTTGGAATGCACGCCGGCCATGGCGCAATGCTACCGTGACTGGTTCCCGATGACCGCTGCAATCCTGCATACTGACGGCCCGGCACCCCACTTTGACGCGCGGATCCTCGACGGACTGGCAAGGCGACATGACCGAGAATCGACTGGGCGCAAGTTTGCGGGGACGCCGCGTTCTGATCACACAAGCACAGGACTTCATGGGTCCGGCACTGTGCGCGGCATTTTCCGCGCATGAGGCGGTGGTGATCGCTGATAGCGGCGATCTGAGCCACGCTGAGCGTCCACAGCGGCTGATCGCTGCAGCGGGGCACGTCGACGTGCTGATCATCAATCTCGCCTGCGTTGCGCCCAGCACGCGCGCGACCGATGTCACCGATGATGAATGGCGTGAGGTATTTGCGCGGTTGGTACAGCCGCTGCCGAGGCTGTGTCGCGCCGTGCTACCGCAGATGCTGGAACGCAAGGCCGGCAAGATTATCTTGATGGGCAGCGCCTCGGCACTGCGCGGCATCAAGCGCGCGTCTACCTACAGCGCGGCGCGTGGCGCGCAGCTCGCTTATGTGCGGGCGCTCGGCATCGAGGTCGCACCGTTCAACGTGCAGGTGAATGCGATAGCCCAGAATTTTGTCGACAACGCCACGTACTTTCCGCCCGAGGTACAGGCGCTCGAAAAATTTCAGCAGCGACTCGCCGCCGAGGTACCAGCGCAGCGGCTCGGTACACCCGAAGAAGATGCCATGCTCGCGCTGTTTCTGGCGTGCGACGAAGTGCGCTTCATGGTGGGTCAAGCGATCCCATTCGCCGGCGGCTGGGTGACCTGAAGACGGCAGCACCGACCGGGAGCCCAGCCTGCGCCCGCGACGCTACGACATATGAAGTCCGCCGTTGAGCGAGAAATCAGCGCCGGTGGCGAATCCTGCGTCATCGGAGGCGATCCACGTAACGATGCTGGCAACTTCGTCCGGTTCACCCAGGCGATTCACCGGAATGGTCTTGACGATTTTCTCGAGCACGTCAGGTCGGATCGAGCGCACCATGTCGGTACCAACGTAGCCCGGCGACACCGTGTTGACGGTCACACCACGACTCGCGACTTCCTGCGCCAGAGCCATGGTGAAGCCGTGGATGCCGGCCTTCGCGGTAGAGTAGTTAGTCTGGCCGAACTGGCCTTTCTGACCGTTGACCGACGAAATATTGATGACCCGGCCCCACTGACGTTCGATCATGCCGTCGATGACCTGTTTGGTGACATGGAAAAGGCTATTGAGATTGGTCTCGATCACCATGTGCCAGTCTTCACTCGTCATCTTGCGAAAAGTACCGTCACGAGTGATACCCGCGTTGTTCACGAGTATATCGACCGGCCCAATTTCCTCGCGAACGCGGGCAAAGGCTGCGAACGTTGAATCCCAGTCCGCAACGTTGCCCTCGGATGCGTAAACATCGTGGCCCGCCGCGCGCATGTCCGCAATCCATCGGTCGCGCCGGGTTGAGCCCGGGCCACATCCGGCCACGACGGTGTGCCCGGATTCACACAGCTTCTTGCAGATCGAAGTGCCAATGCCACCCATGCCGCCTGTAACGTAGGCGATGCGCTTCTTACTAATCATTCCGCACCCCTGTTTGTTCATCGACTCGAAGCCAAGCCGATCTCGAAACTTGAGGGTGCGCTCATTGGTGCGAAACGTAAAGGCCCTGCGTTTCTTCAACGCTGTCGAACAAACTCCCCAGGCGCATCGCCGACCACCGCATAGCCCGCAGCCGCGGCGCCCAGTTTTGGCGGCTTGACCAGTTTTGCGCTAGAATGATCTGTTAGCCAGCGATCCCAGACTGGCCACCACGCGCCCTGCTCTGGCATCGTGTCACGCAACCAGTCCGTCGGCTCTGGGTTGGTCGTTCGATCACGCCAAGTACTGACCCGGTAGCGCCGACGCGGATGCGTCGCGCCGGTCACGATACCGGCATTGTGGCCACCACTCGTCAGCAAGAACGTATAGTCCTTCGAACTGGTCAGCGCGCGCGCTTTGTATACCGATTGCCAGGGCGCGACGTGATCGGTCTCGGTTCCGAGCACGAACATCGGCAAGCTGAGCTTGCTCAGATCGAGTGCCTTGCCCTCGAACGTGAACTCGCCGCGCGCCAGTTCGTTGCGCAGATACAGCCGCGTCAGATACTCCGTGTGCATGCGCCACGGCATGCGTGTGCCATCGGCATTCCACGCCATCAGGTCGTTAGGCTCGTCACGCTTGCCACGCACGTAACTGTTGATGCCTGGCGTCCACAACAAATCCTGGGAGCGCAGCAGTGCAAACGCCCCGCCCATGTTCGAGCTCTCGAGGAACCCGGCCTTGTGCATCACTGCTTCGAGCATCTCGATCTGACTCGGGCTGATGAAGAGCGACAGTTCTCCAGGCTCGCTGAAATCTGCCTGCGCCGCCAAGAATGTCAGCGTCGCAAGACGCTTATCACCGGCCGCCGCCAGAGCGCTGGCGGCGATATACAGGATCGTGCCGCCGATGCAGTACCCCAATGCATGCACCTTTTGCTGTGGAACGATCGCGGTGACCGCATCGAGCGCTGCGAGGAAACCCTGCCTTACATAATCGTCCATACCAAGCGCGCGATCCGCCGCCAGCGGGTTCTTCCACGAGATGACGAACACCGTGTGGCCCTGCTCGACCAGGTAGCGCACGAGCGAGTTCCTGGGCGACAGATCGAGGACGTAGTACTTCATGATCCACGCGGGTGTGATCAGCACCGGCTCCGCCTGAACACGGTCGGTGGCAGGCGTGTACTGGATGAGTTCGATCAGATCATTGCGCAGCACAACCTTGCCTGGCGTCGCCGCCACGTCGCGCCCCACTTCGAAACGCTCAGTCCCAGCGGCTGGCTTTTTCTCGAGGGTGCGCTGCAAATCATCGACGAAGTTGGCGAAGCCGCGTACCAGGTTTTGTCCCGCCTCGGCGCGCGTCTGCTCCAGCAGCTCAGGATTGCTGCCCAGGTGATTAGCCGGCGAAGCGGCATTCGCCAATTGCTGGCCGATGAACTGCATGAGCTGCGCGCTCTTGGCCGGCGTGCCGGCGGCGGGGTTGAGCGCCTGATTCCACCAGTTCTGCCAGTTGGCGTAGCTGTGCGCGTAGATATTGAACGGCCAGGCATTCCACGCGTCGCTGGCAAATCTTCGGTCCTCGGGGACGGGCGGGCTCGCTGCACCGGTGCTGGCATGGAGCGCGTATTGCCAATTGTCGATGGCCATTTCGAGCCCGCGTTGCGCCAGCGCCAACTGCTTGTCGGGTGACTTCGTAAGACCGAGCAGCCAATCGAACCACGCGCGCGAATAATCCTCTGGTGCAAGGCCGCCGGTGAGCGCGGCGAGGCGCAATCGAAACTCTCGCTGCAGTGCTTTTTGCGCCTCCGTGACGTCCTCGGTACCTGACTTCGACTCTGCGGTAGCTCCCTGACTCACATTCAACTCCTCGCCTGACAACATCTGCTCATACTCGATCTACCATAAAAAAAGGGCCGGCGCGACTGGTGTCGCACCGGCCCACGGCCCGAACGGGGGCTTAGGCCGCTTTCTTCTTGCCAGCGGTGGCTTTCACCGCTGCATCGCCAAACAACTCAGTCACGGTCTTCTGCGACTCGGTCGCGATCGCCGCGAAACGCTGCGCATGCTTCTGGATCTTCTCGTTCAGCTCTTCGCCGAGCTTGCGCTGTACGGCAACCAGCTGCTCGCCGGTCTTGGCGTCCATCGCCGCCTTGGTTGCATCCAGCGAGAACTCGAGGTAATCGCCAGCGACGGCGTACTGCTCGCGAGCCAAGCGCTCGAAAGCCTTGAGGCCTTCCTGCTGGGCGCGAAGAAAGGGCGCATACGCGCTGCGGTATGTCTCTAAAACTGCATTCACATCAAGATTACGGTCGGTCATTGAAACTACTCCTATACGGGCCAAACAACACTGTAGGTACCCATAGTACATGCATTTTGTATGCAGTGCAAAAGACTTTTCTGGCGCGAACGATTTACCATATTTATTGTGATAAGTCGCTGTTTTATAAGATCTTATTTTCTATTCGCAGTACCAGCCACGAGTCAGTTCTTTTGCGACGCATTAGTCAAAGGGCCGCGGCCTAGATCCGCAATCCACCGTCCACATCGAGGCAGCGGCCATTGAAGAAGTCGTTCGACACTATGAACGCTGCAGCGGCGGCAATCTCGCTGGCTTCGCCCAGCCGTCCAACTGGCACCGGCGCAATCATCCGCTCGAGGCTCTCCGGCTTCATGCTGGCGAGGATATCGGTACGCGTAAAGCCGGGCGCGATGGCGGCCGCTCGGATGCCAAAGCGCGCAAGCTCCTTTGCCCAGACCACTGTCATGGACTCGACACCCGCCTTGGCGGCACTGTAGTTAGTCTGGCCGGCGTTCCCGTAACGCGACACACTCGAGATATTGATGATCACACCGCGGTTGCCGAGCTGCACCATGTTGGCCGCGGCTTCGCGCCCGCAGAGGAACACGCCCGTGAGGTTGACGTTGATAACCGCCTGCCAGCGATCGAGCGACAGTTTGTCGCGTACTTCGCCCTCCTTGACCTTGAGGAGCAGGCCATCCTTGACGATACCCGCGTTGTTGACCAGCACTTCGAGCGAACCAAAATCCGCCGCAATGCGCTGCATCGTTAGCTCAACCTGCGGCTCCACCGTTACGTTCGCGGCATAGCCACGGACTTCTGCACCGCTAGCTTCCCGCAACCGCGTCGCGGCCGCTTCGATCTCATCTGCTTGCAGGTCGATCAGAGCGATTTTCGCTCCATCCTGGGCAAACCGTTCGGCAATGGCGTAGCCAATGCCGCGGGCGCCGCCAGTTACGACGGCAGTGGCGTTCTTCAATTGCATAGTGGTCGACTTTCCGCAGCGAACTAGCGCTTGCGCTTAGGGGGGGATTCTTGATGCTTTTTTCGGGGCGCTGATTGTGGTTGTGCTGCGCGCTCGCGCGGCGCAGTGGGATCGAAGCTCGCGAGCATGGAGGACTGCATTTGTGTCCAGAGTTTCATATTCTTCTTTTTTAGCTCAGCGAGAGGCGCCATC
>JAGRJB010000279.1 GCA_020442965.1 Pseudomonadales bacterium | reverse complement strand
CCGGTTGTGAGCCCGACGAGATGGGTATTGGCCCGGTCTTCGCCGTGCCGAAATTGCTGCAGCGCGCAGGTGTCAGGGTCTCGGACATCGATCTTTGGGAATTGAACGAAGCATTCGCCGTACAGGTGATTTATTGCCGCGACAAGCTTGGTATACCCGACGATCGATTGAACGTCGACGGCGGCGCCATTGCAGTCGGTCATCCCTATGGGATGTCTGGGGCACGGCTCGTTGGCCATGCGCTCATCGAAGGTAAGCGTCGCGGCGCCAAGTTGGTAGTCGCGACGATGTGCATCGGTGGCGGGATGGGTGCGGCCGGGTTGTTTGAGGTAGTGTAGACCGCTGCGACTGGCGTCAGTCGGTCGTGAGTTTCGGCGATGCGCCGCAAGCTTGTACCCTGCGCGCCATGTTGAAAGCGTTTTCCCGAGGATTCCTCATATGAAGAGCTTGAAGTCGCTGTCCTTGGCTGTCGTTGCAATCGTCGTTGCACAGGCCGCGTTCGCGGCGGAGCCCGCATGGATTGCCCGCAGCAACGAGAACTCCCGGCTGCTGCTGCAGTTGATGGCCAAGTACAGCCCGGAGTCGGCGACCCGCATCGGCGTCGACGGCTACGAGGAAAAAATAGCCGACCTGTCACGCGATAAGTTCGATGCCGAGCAGGCCGACTATCGCGCGGTGATCGAGCAGTATCGGCAGCGACTGGCGACCGAACAGGACTCCAAGGTCAAGCAGGATCTCGAAATCTTGATTGGCGCCGCGCAGGACTCGATCACGAGCAACGCGCTCGAACGCAAGTACTTTTTCCCGTTCATCGATCTAACGTCGATGTTGTTCGGTGTGACGCGGGCGACGCTCGATCCGCGAGTGCCGGCGGCACAACAGAAATCCCTGCTGGTACGTCTGCGTAAGTACGCTGGACTGGAGCGCGGATTCAAGCCAGTAACGGAATTGGCACGCGAGCGTACGCTAGAGCGCATCAAGGCGGACGACAAACTGCTCGGCCCGTACCGCGGCGAGGTCGAGCAGGCCTTGAACAGCGCTCCGGCGCTGATCAGCGGCATGCGCGAGCTGTTAGTCAAGAGCAAACTCAAGGGGTGGGAGCGGAGCTACGCCGCGCTCACGCGACAACTCATCGACTACAACAGCTGGCTGAAGAGCGATATTTTGCCGCGCGCTCGTACCGATAGTCGGCTGCCGCCGGAGGTCTATGCGGACAACTTGCGCCAGGTCGGTGTCGACATTCCACCGGAAGAATTGATCTCGCGCGCGTTGATCGCTTTTGCCGAGCTCCGCGTCGAGATGTCGATCACGGCGGCACAGGTCGCCAAGGAGAACGGGCTCAAGGATCGTGACTATCGCGCCGTCATACGCCAATTGAAGTTGCAGCAGATCGCGCCGAGCGACGTGCTGCCGCTCTACAAGCAGCGGCTGGCCGAGATTGAAGCGATCATCCGCAAGGAAGACATCGTCTCGCTGCCAGACCGAGCCGCTTCGATCCGCGTTGCGACAGCGGCCGAGAACGCGCAGCAACCAGCCCCACACATGTCACCGCCGCGCCTGATCGGTAACACCGGTGAGTACGGTGAGTTTGTGCTGACGACCGGCATGTCGCCGGATGCCAGCGGCAAGTCTTTGGCGTTCGATGATTTTACTCACCCGGCAATTACCTGGACGCTGACCGCGCACGAGGCGCGGCCCGGACATGAGCTGCAATTCGCCAAGATGATCGAATCGGGCGTATCCATCGCGCGCGCGGTGTTCGCATTCAACAGCGTGAACGCCGAAGGCTGGGCGCTGTACGCTGAAGCCGAGGTGCAGCCCTATGAACCAGCCGATGGCCAGTTGTTTACTTTGATGATGCGCGCACATCGAGCGGCACGGGCGTTCCTGGATCCAATGGTCAATCTGGGGCAAATAGCTCCTGACGGCGTGAAGGCGTTCCTGATGAACGAAGTGGGGTTGTCAGAAGGTATGGCGGCCCAGGAAGTCCAGCGTTACACTTTTCGCGCACCGGGCCAGGCCACGTCGTACTTCTACGGCTACCAACGACTGATGGAAACGCGGCAGCGCGCGCAGTTGGCGCTGGGCGGCAAGTTTGATCGAAAAGCTTTCAACGATTTCGTGCTGGCGCAGGGCCTGCTGCCGCCCGATCTGCTGCGCCAGGCGGTGATGACCGAGTTCGTTCCGAGCCGCTGATCATTCGCGGCTGAACCCAATGCGCGACCGACGCTCGGGTACGAAGGTATCGTTAGAGCAGGTCGCGCAGTCGGTAGTAGAGCATGGCCAGCACCAGGGCGGGGCGGCGCAACAGCTTGCCTCCCGGGAAATCGCTGTGCTGTAGCTGGGCGAACAAGTCAAAGCGCTCCGCCGATCCCGCAACCGCCTCAGCTACCAACTTGCCGGCGATGCCGGTGAGCGTAATACCGTGTCCGGAGAAGCCTTGCAGAAAGTATGCGTTGGGGGCGAGCCGGCCAAAATGTGGCGCTCGGCTCATCGTGATATCGACGTAGCCGCCCCAGGCGTACGCGATGGGCACGTCCGCCAGCTGCGGGAAGACCGCGATCATGCGCGAGCGCGTCGCGGCGGCGGATGAGAATTCATCCAGCCCAGAGTAGCTCACCCGGCCACCGAACAAGAGCCGATGATCCGCAGAGCGGCGAAAGTAGTCCAGAATCCAGTTGATATCGGTCACGGCAGCATTGTTAGTGATGAGCGCACGGGCACGCTCTTCGCCGAGTGACTCGGTGGCGACGATATAGGTCCCGACCGCCATGATCTTGCAGGCAAGCTGCGGTACGAGCGTTCCGAGTAGCGCATTGCCACAGAGGACGACATATTGCGCAGCGACGCTACCCGATTCAGTGCGGACGATCGAGCGCGCAGTGGCATCTCGGCCCAACTCCAGACCCACGACGCGGCTCTTCTCGAAGATCGTGGCGCCAGACCGCTCGGCGGCCGCCGCAAGTCCGCGCGTGTACTTGAGCGGCTGCAAGTGACCGCTGTTGCTGTCATACAGGGCGCCGGTATAGCGGTCGCTCGCGACGACGCGGCGCGTTTCGTCGCGCTCGAGGTAGCGCACGGACGAGTAGTCGTAGCGTTGCCGCAGGTCGTCGACTTCAGCACGTAGTTCCCGTTCCTGTCGCGGTTTGATCGCGACGTGCATCTGGCCGCTGACGTAGTCGCAGGCGATCTGATGTCGGGCGATCAACTCGTGCAGCAGCGCGAGCCCCTCGACCGAGATATCCCACATCTGACGAGCGGCGGCCGCGCCCAGTTGCCGCTGCAGCTTCTCCTGTCCGCACGCGTAGCCGAAGATCGCCTGCGCCCCGCTACGCCCGGACGCGCCGAACCCCACCCGTTCGGCCTCCACGAGCGTGACGCGATACCCGCGTTCGGCCAGATGCAGCGCCGCCGAGGAGCCCGCAATGCCGCCGCCAACGATGCACACGTCAGTGCTGACGTCGCCCGCGAGCGGCGGTCGTTCAGGCGGCGCGCCCGCATTGACCAGATAGTAGTTGTCATTGCTGCTGCTCACGCGCTATAGCGGGCCCATGTACCAGTCGATTTCAAGTGGCGTGACATGGCTGGAGAACTCTGCCAGCTCGGCGCGCTTGACCGTGCAATAGAGATCAGTGAACCGCTCACCGAGATAGGTGCGCGCGCAGTCACTAGTCGCGAGCCGTGCTATCGCTGTATCCCAGTGTGTGGGTAGCGGTTCGCCGGGGTCAGTACGATACGCATTGCCCGACAGGGCCGGCGGCGGCTCGAGCCGTTGTGTTATGCCGTGATGGATGCCTGCCAGTACCCAGGCAACGAGTAGATAGGGATTGGCGTCGGCGCCAGCGAGTCGATGTTCAATTCTGCAGTTGGCCGCATCGCTGGCGGGAATCCGAATCGCCGTGCCGCGGTTGTTGATCGACCATGCGGCGTGTAGCGGAACATAGGCCTCGGGGCGGAACCGGCGGTAGGAATTCGGACCGGGCGCGCAGATCGCCGTGCCATCGGCGAGCGTAGTTAGGGTACCTGCAATGGCGTGGCGCAATACGGCGCAGTGCTCGGGCTGGTCGCTCCCGAAGATGTTGCGCCCGGCATGATCAGTAATGCTGACGTGGACGTGCAGGCCGCTGCCCGCCATGTCGCGATATGGCTTGGGCAGGAACGTCGCGTCCATGCCATGGCGCCGTGCCACCGCCTTCACGATGCGTTTGAACCGCAACGCCTCGTCGCACGCACGCAGCGCATCGGCCGAGTGGCGCAGGTTGACCTCGTACTGTCCCGGTCCGTATTCCGCAAGCGCCGTTGTCGCCGGCACACCCTGAGCTGAGCAGACGCAGTCGATCTCGGCCAACACGGCGGAGTACGCGTCGAGATTGTGCATCGAATTGATCTGTGTCTTGTGCTCGCGGCGGCCGGTCAAAGGCGATCGCGGCGGTTGCGGCAGGCCGGCCGCTGTCCGCTCACGGTCGACGAAGTAAAACTCGAACTCGATCGCAACGACCGGGGTTAGCTCGAGCTGCGCCAGCTTCTCCAGCACGTTCGTGAGCACGTGACGCGGATCACCGAAGAATGGTCTGCCATCGGCCTCGTGCATCGTGACTTGTAGCTGGGCCACGTCATCGGCGAGCCACGGCACGTCGAACAGCGTGCCGGCTATGGGCAAGCAGGGACGATCCGCGTCGCCGTCATCAAAGCCGAGTCCGCTCGCTTGCACCGTACCTCCAAGTACATCGAGCGCGAACATGGAGCCCGGCAGCGGCATGCCACGTTCATATACGGCCGCAATGGACGCACGGTCGATACGCTTGCCGCGTTCGACCGTATTGAGATCGTTGAGAAACACGTCTACGAACCGCGTTGCCGGGCGACCGGCCAGGAATTCAGCGAGCTCGCGTTGGTATCCGTTCGTCATGAGAATCGAGAATAAGCGCCGCAGCAGGCCCCCGCAAACAAATGTTGTGATGCAGCAATCGCGTGTCCAGCGGCCCTGTGGTCTAATGCCTCAGGCGGTGCGCACATGCAACCGCACAAGAATATCCTGCCGCTCAGCCGCGCTGAGCATGAAGTTATGTCGCCGCAACGCCCTGTCATCGGAATTCCGGCTGATCGTCGCATGATCGGTCAGCATCCGTTTCACGCTGTCGGTGAGAAATACATCGACGCGGTCGTCAAGGCGGCTGGCGCATTGCCGTTTTTGATTCCGGTACTCAAGCCCGCCCTGGAGCTGGACGAGGTGCTCGAGCACGTCGATGGGCTGCTCTTCACCGGCAGCCCCTCGAACGTTGAGCCACACCGCTACCAGGGCGCGCCCAGTGAGCCGGGTACGGCGCACGATGCGCATCGCGACGAGACGACTCTCGCCCTGTTCCCGGCGGCGGTGGAACGTGGCATCCCGGTGCTCGGCATTTGTCGCGGCTTTCAGGAAATGAACGTCGCATTCGGCGGCACGCTGCACCAGAAGGTTCAGGAATTGCCGGGCCATCTCGATCACCGTGAGGACAAGGAGCTGCCAGTGGAAGTGCAGTACGGTCCGGCACATGAAATCGTCATCGAGCACTCGAGCTCGCTCCTGCAGATGGCCGCGCAGATGCGGCCGCGCGTGAACTCGCTACACTCACAGGGCGTCAACCGCCTCGGTGACGGCCTGTTAGTCGATGCACGCGCCCCGGATGGGATCATCGAAGCTTTTCATGTTGGCGCGGCGCCCCGATTTGCGATCGGCGTGCAATGGCATCCTGAGTGGCAGGTCATGAGCAATTCGTTTTCGCGTGCGTTGTTTGCGGCGTTTGGTGCCGCGGCACGCGCGCGTTTGGAAAGTAGGTAGTTATGGCGAATGAGATCAGACAATTCCTGCACGACCACGGAATCTCCGAGGTCGAAGCGATCATTCCCGACATGGCGGGCATCGCGCGCGGCAAGATCATGCCAGCCGCGAAGTTCGCGGAAGACGAGGGCATGCGCTTGCCCGAGAGTATTTTCCTGCAGACCGTGACCGGCGATTGGCCGGTCGATGCGGACATCGCGATGAGCCCGACTGAAATGGACATCGTGCTGAAGGCGGATCCCAAGACGGTGCGCCGCGTGCCTTGGGCCGCGGAACCCACCGCGCAGGTCATCCATGACTGCTTTTACGCGGACGGGCGGCCAGTCGGTATGGCACCGCGCGGCGTGTTGCGCAAAATCATGGAGTTGTATGCGGAGCGCGGCTGGGATCCGATCGTGGCACCCGAACTCGAGTTCTACCTGGTCGAACCGAATCTGGACGCTGACTACCCATTGAAGCCGCCGGTCGGACGTTCCGGGCGGCCCGAGTCGGGTCGTCAGTCCTACAGCATCGCGGCCGTCAATGAGTTCGATCCGTTGTTCGATGACATGTATCAATTCTGCGAGGATCAGGATATCGAGATCGATACGCTGATTCACGAGGATGGGGCCGCGCAGATGGAGATCAATCTGCTGCACGGCAACGCCCTCGAACTCGCGGATCAGGCCTTCTTGTTCAAACGCACGGCACGTGAAGCGGCGCTGCGCCACAAGATGTATGCAACATTCATGGCCAAGCCTCACGCGAAGGAACCGGGCAGCGCGATGCACA
>JAGRJB010000278.1 GCA_020442965.1 Pseudomonadales bacterium | reverse complement strand
CCCGAACTCGGTGCCGTTGTTGAAGTTCGGCGCATACAACTTCACATTGAAACCGTATTGGCCTGAATTGGACGGCGTACGGTCCGGCAATCGCTTGACGTTCTGGAAGTCACTGATCAGGGTGCCACCGAGCGGCCGGAAATCGACGCCTTGATCAGAGAAGCCACCGAAGCCGAGGATGACCCGATCGCCGCCCGTCACCGCAAAATCGTTAGCACTGAAGTATGATCCGGCTGGCTCCGGCACGGTCGCATTCCAATGGGTGATCAGGATGGCCTGCGCCGAAACCTTGTCGGTGAGCTGCACGCTGAAGTTGGCCATTTCCTGCGGCAAGAAGCCCTCTTTGAGCTCGGAGCCCGGCACACGCAGCGCCGAGACATCGAAGTGGTTGATCACGTTGATGCCGTTCTGGATGAACGTGCTCTCCCCCCAGCTCGCAACCTGTCGGCCGAGGCGCAGCTCCGCCGGGCGACCGCCGAGATCGAAGCGACCATAGACGAATGCATCGAGCAGGCGTGTGTAGCTCTTGACCAGATCTTTCGAGGCCTCGCTGAGGGGCGTGCGATCCGTCTTGTCGGCACTCATGTCGTAGAGCGCCGAGCCGCGCACGAACGCCCCGAATTTGTCATACCGCAACGACAATTCGCTGACCGCCTTGAACGCGCGCGAATACAAACCCGTGTCGTAGTTGAGATTGCCGTCGTCGATATTCGGCGAGCGGCCACATCCGCCATCGGCAATGGCGATCAGATTGCAGTCGCGGGATTGAATACGCCACGCCTGACCGTAACTCACCGTGGTATCGAGACTACCGGTGAACTTGCCGGAGTCGCTGGCGAAGTCGACCGCACGTGCGGCCGGTGCGGACGCGAGTCCTACGGCCAAGAGGCAGGCAAACGTAAGTGCGCGCTGGTTGTTGCTCATGTTTGGATCCCCAAAGACCTTAAAAATGCGAATCGCGAGCCAAAGATCCGCTGCGTTGTATGCGGCAGTATAGCGGCGCCGTTGCCGCAAATGTGAGCCCTCGCGACGCACATTGCAGCGCAACATGCTCTAGTCGTGAGTAACTTGCAAGATGCTGTGGCGGATTTGTTCCGACAGCACGATCTGAGCGTCGCGGGCAACTTGCTCCAGAACGTCGTCAAATTCGAGGTTGCCACCCTCCCCGATGCGTAGTGCACGGCGCTCGCGTAACAAATCGATGAAGTTCTCGAACAGCGCCCGATCGAAGAACTCGGGCGAATTGAAGCCGTACAGCAGAGTCATGCGCTGTGCCATCAACTGACAGCGCTCCGCGAGCGCGCGGCGGGTGATCTGTCCGGGTCCGGCCTCAATCAAGATCGCGATCGCGAGGTAGTACCGCTCGATGAACTGCAGGGTGAGCTGCGACAGCAAGGACAACTGCATCGCACCTGGCGACGCCGGCGGCGGGCGACACCAGACCGTCTGCTCAGGATTGCACTCGAGCACGCCCCGTTCACGCAATACAGCCAGGGTCCGGATCACGACCTGCGGCAATTCGTCTTCGCGCCACTTGAGGAACAACTCGGAGGCGACATACGGATAGATCCGCCCCGCGAGGCGCTGAATGTCCTCGGTCCGCATTTCCGCGTTTGCGATGAACGCGCACGCGATCAGTGAGGGCATGGCGAACAGGTGCAGCACGTTGTTACGATAGTAAGTCGTCAGCACCGCGTTGGCATCGGTCATGCGTATGACGTCGCCGAGCTTGTGCGGGTCGCGCGCGACCATGCCGAGCGACTCAGCGTAGGCCAGAATCTCAGCGGGCAGCAGGCGGGTGACCGTTACGCGGTCGCCGTAGGGGGAAGTCGCCAGGTAGCCCAAATAAAATTGCAGCTGACGCAACAGATCCTGCTCCACCAGCGCACTACGCGGCGTAGCCAACAGGCACAGCGCGAGCAGATTGATCGGGTTGACCGCGGCCGCCGCGTTGATCCGCTGCATGATCGTACCGGCCAGGTCGTTGATGGCTGCGTTGATGCCTGGATGGCGCGTGTCGTCATCGAACGTGCGCGTACGCCACTCCGGTAGGTGCTGGTCGAGCACCGCCTCGAGATGCAACGGCTCGCCGAGATTGACGTGTACCTCGCCGAAACGTTCGCGCAGCACGCGCACGGCGCGCACCAGGTCGAGAAAGCCTTCTTTCTTCTTTGGCTTGCCCGACAGTTCACTGACGTAGGTCGCTGCTTCGACAATACGCTCGTAACCGAAATACACCGGCATGAAGACGACGGGGCGCACCGGATCGCGCAGATAGCTGCGCACCGTCATGGTGAGCATGCCGGTTTTAGGCTGCAGCAGGCGGCCGGTGCGTGAGCGTCCGCCCTCGATGAAGTACTCGATCGAATGGCCGCGCGCCATGATCGCCGCGAGGTATTTCATGAATACAGCGGTGTAGAGCGCGTTGCCACCGAAACTGCGCCGGATGAAAAACGCGCCACCCTTGCGCAGCAATCGTCCGATCACCGGCATGTTGAGATTGATGCCTGCCGCGACGTGCGGGATCGCGTAACCCTGGTTGTAGATCGCATAGGACAAGAGCAGATAGTCCATATGACTGCGATGACAGGGGACATAGACAATCTCGTTGCCCTGCGCCACCTGTGGCAACGAGTCGGCGTGCGAGAAGATCACTCCATCGTACACGCGGTTCCAGATGCGGGTAAAGATGAGCGCCAGGAAGCGGACGAACGCATGCGAATAGTTAGCGGCGATCTCCTCGCCATAGGCTCGCGCTCGCAACAGCGCCTGGCGACGCGAGATCTTCTTGTCGCGCGCTTCGGCCGCCGCCGCCTGGCGCACCACGCGCGCGCGCAGCACTCGCGCGAGGATGGTGCGCTAGTGCGACATGTCGGGCCCGATTCGAGTCGCTCGCTGCTGCCGCAGCACGCCGCGCAGCACACGTGTCACCCGCCGCGCCTGCGCCGGCACCGCTTCGTCTTCCAGCAGACTACGCAGTGAAATGGGTTCGCCGAACTCGAGCATGGTGTCGCGGCCATTGATCAGAACCGCAACGAACCTGCGCAGCCGTGATGTCAGTGTCCAGGTCTCGGCAAACAACAGCCGAAACCAGGAACCCTCTTTCTGTGGAGCGCGCCCCCAGTAGACCGCGGTCGGCACAAAAAGTACGTCGAAGCTTGGATTGGCGTGCGCGGCGCGGACCAGCATCAAGAGCGTGCGCGGCGGCTTCAGCTGCGGCGCCGCATCCCAAAACCCGCGGCGCCGACCGACGTCGAACACGGGTCGATCGACACCACGCCGACCGGTGAGTTTGCGATCGAGCGCTGGCAGATCGTTCCGGTTGATTGCGTTGCTCAGCACCGCGAGATCAGAGGCGCTATGGCGCTCGAGCACATAGCACTTGTTAGCGCCGTCGTCGCGCAATCGCTCGGCCGCATCGTCCGGCCGGAGACTCGTCCGTACCCACAGACCCAACAGCCAGCGCAGCAACCATTCCATACCGCTACAGCGCCACCAGGAAGAACTCGAACAGGCGGCTGATCAGCGGTAGTGCGTCCTGCAAGCGATGATCGCTGTTCAATAAATGCAGTGTATGGCCATGCATGCGCGCGAATTCGACACTCCTCTCGAAGGGAACGACGTCATCGTGTAGCCCGTGGCTGATGACCGTGGGACATTGCAGTGTGCTGCCCATGAGAGACGGTAGATTCGGCAGCGTCAGGGCCGGCGCCAGCAGGAACAGGCCACGCGGACGCAGCGCCGCAGCCGCGGCGACCGACACATAGCCGCCCATGCTGGAGCCGCACAAGACCAGGTCACCCTCGAGAGCGCGGCAATCCGTCAGCAGCTTCTCGATACGCACGCGTGGGTCTTCGATACCGCGATAGTCGACTGAATGCGTGCGGTAGCCCTGCGCAGCGGCGAGCGTGGCGAGCGCGGTGATTTTCGTGCCCCAGGGACCGCTTTCCTGGCCGTGTGAGAAAATTGCGTAACGACTTCGCACGGCGCAATTGTAACGCCCTGCTGCAGCGTGCTTGCGGATATCAGTCGCGGGACGCCCATAGAAGCCGGTCGATGTCGTGCGGATTCTGGTGGCTTCGAACGACGCGGCCGCGTTCCACCTGCAAGCCGTCGCCAGTGAGGCGTCGGACTTGCTCCCGAAACAACTGGCTACCGGCGGGAAATGCAATGCGGCCCTGCGCACCGGTCACACGGTGCCACGGTAGCCGCCGATCGGACGAGTCCCGCAACACCTGCCCCACGAGTCGCGCACGACCTGGTAGTCCGGCGCGCAACGCAATTTCGCCGTAGCTCGCGATGGCACCGCGCGGCACAGCCTTGACCGCCCGAAGTATGGCGGCGCGCCGCTCCGCCACAGTGGTTAGTAGCGCGGTGGCGACCACGGCTGGTTTGCAACGGCACCCAATTGTGGCGGCAGCGCGGGTGTGTAGCCGGGCGCGAATGTGAACGGCAGTGTTTGCTCGGACCAGACGTTCTTGTGATGCCCATCGACGAAACGCACCAATGACAGCGAACCACGCCTGGAGCCGAATGGCCCGTGCCATTCACCCGGCGGTCGCCAAAAGTAGGCGCCTTCGTACATGACGCCGCGCTCGCCGGTGATTTCGCCGCCTAACAAGTACATTTCTTCGACGCAGTCATGTTGCAGCTGCGCCTCGCGGAAATTCTGCGGATGGGTCTGTGCCCCGGTCGCGAGCAGGATCGTCTTCTCGCCCGTTGCCGGAACGTGGCGCAGCACCTTGTGACTCAAGCGCAGGAATTGTACGTCCGGGTCGATGTCGGTCGAGGTCCAAGGCATCGCATAAGTATCGATGCGCTCGATCAAGCCGCGTGGTTCAGGCGCGGAACTGGCGGCTGGGGTCGAGCGAGCGGGGGCGCGATCAAGAA
>JAGRJB010000277.1 GCA_020442965.1 Pseudomonadales bacterium | reverse complement strand
GCTGCGCGCAACCGGTGCAGCGCGAATCAACTACGCGATCCTCGGTAACCAGGAACCCGCGCTGCACGCGCATGTCATCCCGCGTTTTTCCGATGAGCCCGATGAATTGCGGACGCAGCATCCCTGGGCCTACGACTGGGGTGCGGCCGCCGCGTTCGACCCCAAGGCGTTCGAGGAACTCGCCGACGCTATCCGCCACGAGCTGACGCGCATGGGCGTGTCGCGCCCGATGCGCTATGCGCCGGGCGAGCGTGCGGGCCTGCCCGCCATTGGATGAACGAGCTGCTCAATCTCTTCGAGGTCGAGCGCGCTGCGCTCGCACGCTTGCCGGTGGGCGCTCGTGATTACTACGCGGGCGGTGCTGCCGACGAGCTGACCCTCAGGGCCAATCGAGACGCCTGGGAGCGGATTGCTATTCACTATCGGGTGCTTCGTGACGTGTCCGTGCGGGACCAACGGACGAAGATTCTCGGCACGGCGCTCGATTGGCCTGTGATGATCGCGCCCACGGCCTATCATCAAATGGCGCATCGCGACGGCGAGCTTGCCACAGCGCGAGCCGCGGCTGGCTGCGGCACGGCACTGATCCTGTCGACTCTGTCTAACTACTCAATCGAAGAGGTGGCGCAAGTCGCCGGGCGTGGTTGGTGGTTTCAGCTGTACGTGTACAAAGACCGCGGCATTACGCGCGATCTAGTGGCGCGCGCCGTCGACGCGGGTTGCGGTGCGATCGCTGTCACGGTGGACGCCCCGCAAGGCGCGCGTCGTGAGCGCGACGTGCGTAACGGGTTCACCTTTCCGGCCGAGTTGCCGATGAGCAATCTACTACCGGCCGGCGAGCGCTATTCCAGGCCCAGTCTCGCGCACGGCGGATTCATGGGCTATGTGAACGAGATGCTGGATCCATCACTGACTTGGCGGGATCTTGCCTGGCTCGTTGCTGAAAGCAGAGTGCCCGTGCTGGTCAAGGGAATCGTGCGCGCCGACGATGCGCTGCGGGCGCTCGATCACGGTGCGCGTGGCGTGATCGTCTCCAATCACGGTGGCAGGCAATTGGACACTGCGCCGGCAACCGCGTCCGTGCTGCCCGGAATTGCTGCACGAGTAGGCGGTCGTGCTCCGGTGTTGGTGGACGGCGGCATACGACGTGGCACAGACGTACTGAAGGCGCTGGCGCTGGGGGCGGATGCGGTGTTAGTCGGGCGTCCGGCACTCTGGGGTCTGACGATCGGCGGCGAAGCGGGTGTCCGCCATGTTCTGGGACTGTTGCGAGCCGAGTTCGATATCGCGATGGCGCTCGCGGGCTGCGCGTCAATCAACGACATCAGCGCTGATCTCCTGCAGCCGAGCTGATCGCCCCGCGCCGCCACTTCCGTGCTGCAACGCTGGTCGCAGCACGGCGAGCCAGAGCGCGGCCTTGCGTTCGAACGACAGGCCGGCATTCGCAGGGCTGGTGGATGGCAGTGTGATCGGCAGGAGTTTGGCGGCACGACCCATCAAGTGCGGTTGTACGCGCTGCCGAAACAATTTGGCAGACATCTGGCCGTTGCAGGCGATCAGTTCGATCGTGCGCCGCCTGCGCAGCAGGTCGTCGAAGTCGTTGGTCACAAGCGATCGCTGATCGATCGACGAATCGAGACTGCCAGGCCGCGACGCCGCCGCTAATACGTCCCAAACCGCGATACCGGCGCGCTGCGCCGCAGCGACCCGCTCCTGGTAGGGTGCAGCGGCGGCGATTCCCGTCAGTTTCTCCAGGATCGGCCAAAAGGCATTGCGCGGATGCGCGTAGTATTCGTTGGCCGCGAGCGATGCGGCGCCCGGCAAACTGCCGAGAATCAATACCCGCGGCGCACGTCCGATGAGCGGCGCAAAGGCGACTACGCGGGTCAATGATCGGCCAGCCGCAGCTTGGTCATGCGCACGAGTTCGGTCAGCGAATCGACTGGTAGCGAGCAGGTACTCCCTCGGCAGACATAGCCCACGGCCAAGCCGCTGGCTGGCTTGCTCGCAATCGCTGGCACGAGTGCGGCTGCTGCTGACGGAATCGCAAAGATGAGGCGGTGCGGCGCGTACAGGATCTCGAGCTCTCGCTGCCATCGGCTGATCTCGGCGTGCTCGCCGCGCAGAATGACAATTTCGGGCGGGAACAGATGCTCGCTCAGCGCATCGATCAGGCTGACGTGCGCGTGCGGATACTTTTCGAGTGCTCGCCAGCTCGCGCGCAACGTGCGTTCTGCAGCGTCGAGATAGCGCGATTCGCCGAACAGATAACCGGCACGCAGCAGCGCGCGCGCGGCGATGCCATTGCCAGAGGGCGCGGTCTCGTCTGCCAGTGGTTTTGAGCGGTGGATCAACGCTTCGTGATCGTCGGATGTGAAAAAGAATCCGCCGTGCTCGCGATCTTCGAAATGCGCGAGCAACACGTCGCAGAGCTGCCGGAGCAGGGCGGCGTCCTGGTCTTGCCAACGAATCTGCAGCAGCTCGAGCATTGCGTCGGCCAGAAACGCATAATCGTCGAGATAGGCGTTGAGCTGCGATTTGCCATCCTTGCAGGTAGCGAGCAAACGGCCATCACGAACCAGGTGGCTGCGCAAGAACTGCAGC
>JAGRJB010000276.1 GCA_020442965.1 Pseudomonadales bacterium | reverse complement strand
GGCGCATTGCGGATCTCGAGCTTGATACCCCAGGGGCGACGCACCAGTTCGACCTCGAAGTCGCGGTAGCGCTCGAAGATCTCGGCAGCATTGTCCGTTTCGCTGCCGGAATTGAGCACCGCCAGCGCGCACTTGCGAAACAGCGGGTAGAGCCCTCCGTCCTGCGAGTCGAGCAGCTTGTTGATCTCCGCCTGGGAGAGATTCTCGAGACTGCCGCGGGGTCCGATCTGCGCGTCGACGAAATCAGGAATCGTGATACTGGTTTCCACGCACTCGCCTGGCGATCAGGGCCGGATGTCGATCGGTGTATTGTTGTCGGTCATCAGCCAGATCTCGACCATGTCAGCATTGGAAACCGCGATACAGCCATCGGTCCAGTCGCGACTGGCATAGTGCCCAGGAGAGTGACGGGGGTTATTAGGTAACCCGTGAATCATGATCGATCCGCCTGGATCCCAACGATTGCGCCGCGCCTTGCGCTCGTCCGCGTCATTGGGATAGGACACCTGAATCGAGAGGAAGTAGTCACTATGCGTGTTGCGGCGCGTGAGCCAGTAACGGCCCTCGGGCGTGCGAAAATCGCCCGAACGCTCCTTGTGACCGACAGGATTGAGCCCGAGCGCAATATGATACTGGCGCAGCACTTCCTCGCCGCGCATGAGATACAGCACGCGTTCGGATTTGCGCACCACGACACGATCCGCCATCTTGGGCGGCGCCGACGGCACGATGCGTCGCACCGACTCGGCGACCGAGTCGGCAAATGCCGTGGTGACGACCAGCGGCGCCAGCGCGCAGCAGCCGAGCAAGAGCGTACGACGGAGAATCTGAGGCATTCCTTATTCTAAACAAGCACTTAGGATGTTAACAGTATACTACTTCGCGATTCGCTGACGCTACGGCACCGTTCACAGCCTCGAACGATCGCCGGAGGGTGAATAGTATGCTTGCAGGCCCATGACGAACTGTATGGATAGAGTGACACGCAATCGGACACGAATACGCTACAGCATAGCGGTGACGATGCTGTCGGTGAGCGCTGGTTGCGCTGGCCTGCCCGCGTTCCACGACGAGGTTCGACACGTCCTGGATGAAAGAACCGGCGTCACCATCGCGCGACTCGAGCAACCGTTGGAGCTAACGGTCAGCGCAAGTACGGGGCCCGCCAACGATCCATTCGCGTACCTGGGGCCATTTCAGACCAACCGAATGGGTGAACGTGCTGACTATCTTTGGCTCGCGGTACCCGCCGCCGGCACGCTGGCCGGAAGCCCGATAGTACGCGCGGACGGCGAGGTCGTCCGCATGGGTGAGATGTCGGCGGCCCCTGACGCGGCACACCTCGAGCGTAGCCCGTACAAAGCGCCGACGCCGTGGAGCCAGCAATTCGTCGCCGTCGTCGAGTCGGCAGCCATCGAGCAGCTAGCGACTGCGCGCCGCATAGAGATCGCGACGCGCGATGCTGCCGGCGACTGGACATTCGCCCTGCAAGGCGATGCCCTCAGCGCACTCCGGCGCTACGCCGACGGGCGCTAACTAGCCGCTGCCGCCGCCGTTGACCATATTCTCGACGCGCGGAACCACGACCTGCGCGCCCGCGCGCAAAGCAACGAAGTCGACGTCCGGATTGTACTGCTGTAACAACCATACCGGCAGATTGCTGTAGCGCTGCGTCACGTTCCAAAGCGTGTCGCCACGGCGGGCTACGTACACCTCCGTACCTGCGATGCGATGCTCGGCGAAAAACCGCGCCTGCAGGTCCGCGTGGAACTCACTACGTTTGGTTTCGAACTCCTCGCGCGACACCCGGCTGAAATCGAGTCGCAGCTTTTGGCCTAACAACACCGGCTGACCTGCACGCAGCTTGTTCAACTCGCGCACGCGACTCGCGCGAATGCCCAGCCAATCGGCATAAGCGCCCAGAGTCTCGCCGGCAGCCACTCGAATCGTGCCGTCCGCGGCCACCGAAAACTGCATGGCGCCGGCTTCTACGGTCGTGGCGGCGGCGGCGCCGAGCGCTGAATTCTGTGCCTCGACCTGAGGTTGGAGATCTTTGGTCGCGACCGCGGTCGTTGCCAGCTTGACGGAGGTCGCTCGGTTCACGCGCCGCGACTGCGGCGACGGCGGGCTATCGGCTGCTGTGACCGCGGCGAGTGCTGCTTGCTCATGATTCGATTCGGCTTCCGCCGCCGCTTCCGGATCCAGTTTGACCTCGGAGTCATCGTTGTTTGCGACGCTGGAGTCAGCGGCCGCCCGCAGATTAATGCGCTGCCCCTCGTAGACGAAGTCCGGGTTTTTCAGCCCGTTGAGACGCAGCAGCGTCTCGACCGGAACTTTAGCGGTAGTTGCGATCGAACCGAGCGAATCGCCGCGCCGTACGACGTACGTCGCAGCCGCTGTGCTGTCCACAGAGTTCTCAGGCATTGGTTTGCCGCTCAGGGCAGCAGGCATCGCGTCAGGCAGCTTCAGTAGTCTGCCAGATCGAAGGCTCGACTTGACCGACATGCCATTCAAAGCGGCAAGCTCGGAACGCTGCACACCGTAGCGGGCTGCAATCTTCGCTATGCTGTCGCCGCGTCGTATCCTGTGCCACCGCTGTTCAATCTGCGCGACGTACTGCTCGCTCGGGCCCAATTTCGCCGCTAACCACTCAGTCGTTATCTCCGTGCGCTTCTCGGGCACCCGCAGCTTGTAGCCGCGCGGCACCAGTCGTGAACCGTCGAACACGGCAGGCCGCAACGCGGGGTTCAAGGATTGCAGCTCCTGTCGGCTCAATCCGAGTCCGCGCTCGAGCGCCGTCAAACGCACGTAGGCAGGTAGTTCGACCTCGCGATACTTCTCCTCGGCGGCACGTTGCAAGGGGCCGAAGTACTTCTCCGGATCCTGTTCAATCGTGAGTGCGGCGAGGAACGACGGATAGAAATTGCGCGATGCGAATCCGAACGTGCGTCCGGTGTAGTAACGATTGATCGTGACATAGTCATCCGAACGCATCTCTTCCTTGGCGCGTCGCATACCTGCAGCGCCGTGATTGTAAGCGGTAAGCGCGAGCGGCCATGAGCCCAACACGCGGTAGTTATAGGCCAACAGCTGTGCAGCCGCTTCGGTAGAACGATACGGGTCGAGCCGCTCGTCGACTGCGTCGTCGATCCGCATGTAGCGTCGCCCGGTCGAGCGCATGAATTGCCACAGCCCTGCGGCCGCTACTTTGGAATAAGCCGCCGGCTGGAACGATGATTCCACGTGCGGCAGCGCGGCAAGTTCGGGCGGCAGACCCAGATTGGCAAACGTCTCGGCGATGTGTCCAGCCCAGATGGTCGAGCGGATGATACCGTCACGGAATCGATCCGCCTGCCCCAACTGGAAGCGAATTTTGCCGGACGCCTCGAGCAGTTTTTGGGGCGTGGCGCCATCACCCCACAGCGCGAGCACACGCTGTTCGTCTTTGCTGAGTGCGGTGACCGGCTGACCATCAACGAGCATTGACGGGCCAGCTTCCATATTTGGTCCGCTGCTCTTGTTAGCGACGCGGGCAGCGTTCTGCTCCGCTGCCAGGTACGCCGCGATGCGGCGCAACATGAGTACGTAGCGATCACGTGCATCGTCTACCACTTTTTGCCGCTCTTTGGCTGGTGTGTTGGGCGCGAAGCGCAGCTTTTCATACACGGCTTTCAGATTGCGTTCGTCGTGTAGAACCCCCTCGGTCGTCGAGACCTGGGTGTAGATGCTGATCCAGAAGTCCACATCGTCCTGCAACGCGGCGGGCCGCGGGATCGAGGATGCCTGCGCCGGTGACGAGTCGCTCGGCTGAGCGCGAGTTGGCGCGGCGGTCAGCGCCGCGATGGCGAGCAACAGGGCGGGCATCGCAGTTGCGAGGAGAACCGTTCGTTTCATGGCTACCGAGGCTCGTTTGCAGGGTGAGTCAGTTGGTCGCGCAGAATCGCCATCATTATGTCGCACTGCGCGCCGCGATTCAGCGTCGACAATTTTGACAAGTTCGCGCGACAAGTACACGTGACATATCCCTCACCCTCGGGAATTGATCCACGATAGCGACGAAAATCGCCAAGTCGGCGGGTGATTTCAGCTTGCACGGCTTAATGTTAAAGCGCCGAGCGGCATGGCACGTGCTTTGCTCTATCTCCAGTGAGCTGGCCCTGGATGGGCCACCAATAAGAACGAGAGACACTCCTCCACAAGCAAGCGACCAACTGCCCCGCCGTCAAAAGCGGGGCTTCTTTTTTTGGTAACGTGGTCGGGATGCGTTGTTCAGGCGGGCAAGCGTTCGAAACATGTCACCTTGTCCAATTCACTGTCCCAGTTTGCTTTGCTTGCCATGAAGAGGTGGCCCTGGGGCCTGATTGGTACAGCAGAGTCCAGGCTGCCCGCGGGAACAACCACGAGATTGATTTCCTTCAGCCAATACGGAAGAGCGGAGCCGCAATTGGAACAGAAGCTTCTTCGATGAAGCGTATCTGGCAGTTTGAACGTACTAACGAGATCCTGGCCACGCAGCCAGTCTATTTCCGCGGTGGTCGAGAACAGGTTGGCCGCATTGGATGAACCAGTGTCTTTGCGACAATGTACACAATGACAGAGGAAGAATTTCTGGAAGTCGCCGTGAACTTGGAACGCGACCCGACCGCAAAGACAGGACCCCGCATGACTCATAAGTGGCCCTCTTGCTCCAGCGATTCATTGTTCCGTCGGAGCGCTTCAGCAGATGCGCGCGGTGCGTGCAGTCTCAGGTCATGATCGTGGTGTTTCATTGCGTGCAGCCATTGTCGAAGAAGCCCGCACGTCAGCCACACGAGCCTGTTAGGCGCCAGTCTGGCACGCAGCATCGCACCTCGCTAGAGCGAAGACGTCCGGAGCCGCGCGGCAACCAATCCGGTGGCGGCGCCGAGATCCCAATCCGCCAAGAGCAAACCTTCCTGCCCATACAGCTGAAAACACGGCAACGTAACATCCGGGCGCGCGACTGCAGACGTGGTTCCGGCAGCCTCGCAAGCGCAGTTCACCGACGCGACGTAGCGTGTATTCTCCGCCGCCCGACACAATACGGCCTTTTCGTGCAGCGAGCTTTCACGGTCGGCGAATGTGAGTGGGCGATAGCGCCTGGGTTCAGCGACCTGTGCATGTGGGTGAAACACGACCTGAGCACCACGGCGTACCGACCATCGCACGGTCTAGGGATACGGCCAGCCCTCGTGGCAAATCACCACAGCGAAAGTGAACGGGCCAGACATGAAAACTCGACGTTCTGTCCCGCTTGCAGGTTAGGTCGCTTCTTCTGACAGATCGATCTGCACCTTATCCTGCCACCCCGCGTTGGCGCCCGTCGCAGGCAGTACGGATTCCTGTGGTGTCGCAGGGATGCGGAGATCGGCGAGAGTCGCTAACTCCGACGTTGCACGTAGGCGTGTGCCGCGCCACCAACCACCAGACAAGCCAGGGCAGCGGTGTCGGCCATGCAAACGCGTGCAACCTCAGCGTTGTAACCTCCGACCGACCAGGCTAACAACAGAAACGAGACTACGCTGACGAAACCAGCCATGAACGCGACCGTTTGAAATACGGGCCGAAAGGCAGCGAAGATAAAGAAGATGCCAAGGAGACCAAAGAGCACAGCACGATGGCGCATGAGGATGGCCAGGTTAGGCTCGCTGAAGGACAGGCCGTAGAGCGTGGCGAGGCGTCCACTCCCGAGCACGCCTGAGAGTGGCAGCAAGTGGATCACACCGACGACGACAAGCATCGCTGTTACCAGATTACGCATGAACATCGACTCCCAAGCGGGCCAATTCTCGAAGTAAGCGGCGCGCAGGCATCACGCGACCTGCTCACGCTGCATTATCAGAAGGTCAAGCGGCTGCGGATCGACGCCCAGTATCGTCAGGATCCCATGAGCCTGACCGCGGTGGTGCGTCTGATGATTGAATAGATGAGCAAGGATCTCACCGCGTTTTTGCGTTTGCGGCGTGCCGCTTAGCGTTCGGTAGTCCAGCATCCTCTCGAAACTCGAATCGGCAAGCCCTGCAACGTAGCGGATGATGCGTTCGTCTTCCTGCCGGCGAGCCACCGCCAGCGACGCCAAATCATCGCAGGTTATCGCGTCGAGTGCCTCCGCATGATCTCCTGTGCCGGTCAAACGCCGCATCCATATCCGGTCGGCTGTCAGCAAGTGGTTGAGAGTTCCGTGCATGCTCTTGAAGTATGCACCGACGTTGCGTCGATAAAGCTCATCGGACAGCGCGCCAGCCATGCGATACAGGCGCGCGTTCGCCCACCCGTTGTACTGCGCCATCATTGCGAAATGTGCTTGCATGATTTGTCAGGCGGCATTTGCAGCCAGCGCTATGAGTATTGCTACGCCGGCCAATCCGACCCAACCGGATGGCGGCCTCTCGTGCCGATCAGGACCCACGTTGCGCGGCGCAGCCTGCTAAAGATGAGAATCTCACCAAGGACCGCATGCACCAAGCCGATCAGCACGGCAAGGGCAGCAAGCCACCTCGCCCGCAACAGGTTCGGAAAGTTCGCTTCGCGCTTCTTGCCCGGAAGGCAGCAGTGCACCCCGCAAGTTTCCGGAATACCTCGAAGAACTGTGGTCGGCAAGCTGTTTGGCCGATCGTCCAAATCGCCAAGCGCAAAACTCAGCGCCTTGAACCAGTGCGACGCCAGGCTCGACAAGAGAGCGAGCCGAGGCATAAAGCTGTGGCGAGCAGACATCGGGCGACTGCAACGACAGGGGAACGAGGCGGCGCGATGACACGCGCCGCCTCCGAATCCACTGAAACCGGCGCTGATGACGTTCGAGTTCATCAGACTCGCACGAAGTAGGGGATTACCATCAACACCACTCCAACAACGACCATCAGCACTGTGTTGGAAACAAAGTAGGGAAAGGCCATTAGTGCAAGGCCACAAACGAGTGGGACGACCGCCCGCTGCCTCCTGCCATAGATGACGAAACCCAATCCGATTGAGCCGAAGAGCAATCCCCAAAGTAGCCACGACTCACTCAATTTGGCCCCCAGCTCGCGAACAAGGCCAGGCCGCAAGGCGGGTTCGCCGCGCGAGCGAGATTGCGGCGCGATAGGGTCGTCGGCTTCATCGCTGCTTGAGTGCCGTGACTTCGATCTCAATTTTCATTCTTGGATCAGATAGGCCCGCGGCGATCATCATGGCGGCAGGACGCGCCTTGCCGAAGTGCTTCCGCAATACAGGCCAGCACTTCGTAAAATCGGCCGCGTCGGGCAGCACGTAAGTTACACGAACGACATCCTCAAGAGAGGCTTCAGCCTCCTGCAACGCCGCCTTGATATTGCGCAAGCATTGCTCGGCCTGCTCTCCAACACCCGGCGCGATCGTCATCGCCGCGTAGTCAAAGCCTGTCGTGCCAGAAACGAAGACCCACGGATCTTGCCGTACCGCGCGGCTGTACCCAATGTCCGCCTCGAATGTAGAACCAGAGCTGATGAGCTGTCGCGTCATTCAATCTCCTGCGCAAGCAACGTTTAAGACCAGCCTGGCGTCCTGAGGCGGCCACAAGATCAGGCTGGTTGGTTCTTCGGCACGATCGATGATGCCACAAAAAACGACCCATTACGTACACGCGACGACATCTGCGCATGCTGCCGGCGGTGCGCGCCGACGCCCGCTGGCATGACTGGTTAGGGCTGAAGTAGCTGTTGCCAGTAGCCTACGTCTACGCCGCGATTCCGCTCGTAGGCAACTTCCTCACAGTACGCAACCTGTTTGAATCCACGGCGGCCTGGCTGCTAACGCGCGCGCAATCGTTGACCGCGCAAGGCTCAGGGACATCTTCAGTTCACCAGACACATGCGCGACGAGCTGCCGACTACATTACCGCAGTTGACTATCCTTGCTACCACGACGATTGATGCCACCCGTGGCAACAGCGTCATCTTCGAAGATGGATTGGCAAGTCACACAAAGTCGCACGCCGGGAACCGCGTCACGTCTAGCCTCTGGAATAGCCGACCCGCATTCCTCGCAAAACCTGGAACTCTCGCCGGACTGAATATTACTCCTCGCCCGCTTCACCGCGTCTTCAACGCTCGCGTCGATTTGTTCCTGCACCGCGCCATCGCGCGTCCAGCCGCCCGCCATATCTGGTTCCTATTCCCAGCAACGCTGATCATCAGGAGTTTACACAACACCGCAGGTCACGGGCGAATGGATCGTTAGCCGCCGGCGCGTTCAGCCGGTTCCTCGCTTGGGATTCGGCCTTGCCGCGCTGCGCAACGACCGGTCCGGCTGCGCCGAACCATACCGGCAAGCTCGCCAGCAACTGCGAGAGCCGCCGCTCTTGTTAGGGCATGGCGGCGAGCGGCGGCCCCAGCGGCAGCCGTCTCAACAACCAAATAAAAACAAGGCAGCCTCGCGGCTGCCTTGTGGAGGCGCACGCCACTTATCCCGTCAGGGCTGGGAACCAGGCGGGGAACCCGGTGATAGCGTGCGAAACCGACTCAGCCGCATTTCGAATCGCCGCAATTGAGGCAGGTCATGCAGCCGTCCATCAACACCATGGCCGCAGTGCTGCACTTCAGACAAAGCTGGGCGCCTTCGGGAAAGTGAGACTTGGCGAAGGCGTCTTGCTGCTTGCTGCGCGCTTCATATTCAGCGCGCTTCTCATCGATGAGTTTCTTCTGATGTTCATCAAGCTCGTGTTTCTTGAGAAGACCGATCGTCTGTAGATGCTTTTCGATGACATAGCCCAGCTCCGCGATGATGGATGGCATGAATTTTCCGCCGGCCTGCCAATAGCCGCCGCGCGGATCGAATACAGCTTTCAACTCATCGACCAGGAACGTGACGTCACCGCCCTTGCGAAACACTGCCGACACAATGCGCGTGAGCGCAACGATCCATTGGTAGTGGTCGAGATTCTTGGAGTTGATGAATACCTCGAACGGGCGCCGCTGCTCGTGCACGGTACCTTCGTTCAACACGATGTCATTGATGGTCACGTACATGGCGTGATCCGACACCGGCGTCTTGATCTTGTAGGTAGAGCCGATCAGCACCTCGGGACGCTGCACCTCTTCGGTCATACGAATGACTTTGGCGGTGTTGCCATCCTTCGCGCGAATGGCATCGACCTTGGCTTGCTTATCGCCAGCCGGCTTCTCCGCCGGCTTCTCGACGCGATACTTTGCGATCTTCTTGTCTATCTTGATGGCAGCCATTGCTGAGGCGCTCCTAACGATAAAACCAGAACATGAAACTAGAACTTGCCGTAATAACCTTCTTTGAGCGCATCAAAGAGATTAGCGGCGCTGTGACGCTCGCCGTCATACTCGATTTCCTCATCGCCCTTCACCGCGACCTCTGAGCCGTCTTCGAGCGTGAACACATAGGTCGTGTTCTTGAGATCCTCGCCTTTCACGAGCACGCCCTGAAACGCTTCGGGATTGAAGCGGAACGTGGTGCAGCCCTTGAGGCCTTTCTCGTGCGCGTACAGGTAGATATCTTTGAATTCCTCGTAGTCGTAGTCGGTCGGCACGTTGGCGGTCTTCGAGATCGACGAATCGATCCACTTCTGCGCTGCCGCCTGAATATCTACATGCTCGCGCGGCGTGATGTCATCGGCCGTCGTGAAATAATCGGGCAGCTTCTCCGCCGCCTGGGTGGACGTTGGCATCGCGCGTGGATTGATCAACTCGCGATACGCCAGCAGTTCGAACGAGAATACGTCGACCTTCTCTTTCGACTTCTTGCCCTCACGAATCACATTGCGAAAATAGTGATGCGCGAACGACGGCTCGATACCGTTTGAGGCATTGTTAGCAAGCGACAGCGAAATCGTGCCGGTCGGCGCGATCGAAGTGTGATGCGTGAAGCGCGCGCCGATATTCGCGAGTTGGTCGACGAGCTCCGGCGCCACCTCGGCAACCAGCTGCATGTAACGACTGTAGCGCGCGTGCAGGATGCGCCCGGGGATCTTCTGACCAAGCTTCCAGCCGTCCGCGACCATTTCGGGGCGCTTGCGCAGCATTGCGGCCGTGACCATGAATTCTTCTTTCATGATCGGCGCCGGGCCTTTCTCTTTGGCCAGATCGAGCGCCGCTTCCCAGCCTGCGACGGCCATTTCACGCGCGACGTCTTCGGTAAAGCTGACCGACTCAGACGAACCGTATTTCATGCCGAGGCAGGTAAATGTGCTACCGAGCCCAAGGAAGCCCATACCGTGCCGGCGCTTGCGCTCGATCTCGTTGCGCTGCTGCGCCAGTGGCAGACCATTGATCTCGACCACATTGTCGAGCATGCGTGTGAATACCTTGACGACCTCGCGATATTCGTTCCAATCGAACTCGGCGAAATCCGTGAACGGATTCTTGACGAAACGCGTGAGATTGACGGAACCCAACAAGCACGACCCATACGGCGGCAATGGCTGCTCACCACAATTGTGCGCATGCAGGCCATTGGCATCGAACTCATTGATGCCGGGAATCTGCACATCGTATACCGCTTCGACGCCGTCGTTCGCCACGGATTCGACCGTGGCGACGAAGCGCTCACGATTGAGCGCACGCTTGTAGCCCACTAACAAACGCTCGAGTTGCGCTTGCTTGGCGGTATCGCCAAAACCCACGTGCTCCGCAAACACCAGCAGGTTGTCACCCGAGATCACCAACTCATGCCGGGCCCTGCTCGCGGCAATACCCAAGCGCAACAACATGCGCTGCACCCCTTCGAGCACCGACTCATCCGACTGCGACAGACGAACGGACACGCCCGTCGCCTGCGCTCCTTGAACGCTTCCGTCGGCATCGAAGAAACCGCGCAGGAAACCACGGTAGAACTCGCTCGACTCGCGCTCGATTGCCGGCGTGATTACTTTGTGGCCCGGGCGCAGCCCAAGACTGCGCGCCAGATTGGCGATTGCGCTAGAGCGCAGACGATATTCGCCACGCCCCGCTTCGTGCCAACCGGTGAAGTCGGCCGGCTGCGGCAAGGTCTGCGCGGCCACCAAGGCCGCCTCCATCACCGCACGCGGACCATCGACGATCACGTCGCCGTTGCCGACGGCCGCGGGCACCCAGGCCGACAACACGGCGCGTTGGTCCGTGAGCGTACCGTCACCGGCTAACAACCCGACCAGGTAACCCGCAGCGAACCCGGGCTCCTCGGCGCGCGCGCTGCCCCAGGAGGCCGCCAGACGATGATTCTGCAGCAGCAACTGATCGCCCGGCTGCAACTCGCCCGCAGCGCACCATTCACTCGCCACCGACCAACGGGTGAACGATGACACGCGCCGCAGGCGATGATCGGCCGTGAGCCGCAGGCTGTGACCTTCGGCCGTACGGATGCGCACCACGGGTTTGGTCGCGGTCAGGAAGAACCCTGCGTCGGCGCTCGCGTGATCGACGCCATCCACCCGCGCGACGAACGGCCGGCCAACGAGTTCCGCCACCTGCCGCGCACCCTCACTCGTTTGCACCCAGGTATCCGCGGTAACACACGGATTGGTCGCGCGAATCTGTTCACACCACCAGTTGTTGTTCATCTCATTGACGCGGTCGATGAGAATGAACCCTGGCTCGGCGAAATCGTAGGTGGATGTCATGATGACGTCCCACAGACGCCGCGCCGGCAACGTCTTGTAGACCCGGCAGCACACCAGGCCGGATTCGTCGCTGACGTAGTTGCCGTTGGCCGGGCACTCGCGCCAGACAAAGCGGGTCGCGTCGGTGATATCGGGCTGCTCGGCCTCGAACTCTCTGCGCGACAGCGGAAAGGCCAGCTGCCAATCGCGCTCTTCGCGCACGGCGCGCATGAATTCGTCGGTGATCAGGAGCGACAGATTGAACTGCCGCAGCCGGCCGTTCTCGCGCTTGGCACGGATGAACTCGATCGCATCCGGATGACCGATATCGAAGGTGCCCATCTGCGCGCCGCGGCGGC
>JAGRJB010000275.1 GCA_020442965.1 Pseudomonadales bacterium | reverse complement strand
CAGCGAGCACGTTGCTGTTTTGCTCAATCTGTTCTATGGCGAGCCGAAGCTTGCGCCGCGGACGCTCGCGATGGATGACAAGCTACTGGTTGAATTCGTCGACCCGCTGGCCATGGATTGGGACGCGGGTCTCGTCGACCCACAGTTGTCCAAGGGTGTGGCGATCAAGCCGCTCAGAACCGATCCTTACACCCAGGAAGTTTCGTTTCTCTATTGTTCTCCGCCACATCGTGTGCCGCCCGGCATGGCCAAGCCGCAGTGGACCCATCCGATGGTGGAAGAGCTGTACGTAATCGAGGGTGACTACGTCTGGGCCGATCTTGGACGCATGCGCCGCGGTGGCTATTGCTGGTGGCGCGAGGGTGTTTATCACGGCCCGTCCGGAACGGACACAGGCTACAACTTGTTCGTGCGGACGGTTGGCGGGCCGCTCGTCAACCAGTTTGCCACTGAGAAGAGGCCGTTCACCTGGACGCCCGAGCATCGACCCGTTCTGCCGCGGGAACTCGCGAACTACGGCCAACCACTCGCGGATGCACCAAACTACTAGCGCTGCTCAACCGATGACGATTTCACTCGATCATCTCGGATTCGTTGGGCCACGACTCGAGCCGATGCGCGAAGCGTTCACATTGTTGGGCTTCTCTGCAACCGAACCCAGACCCTTGATGAGTTGCGATCCTGATACGGGTGCAGCGGTGCCGCTCGAGCAGTGGAGTTGTCATGTGGTTCTGGAACGCGGCTATCTGGAACTGTCCGCCGTAGCGAGTCGTGATGCTGGCCATCATCTATCTACCTATGCTGCTGCTGGCAATGCCTTGCAGATTTGCGCGTTCGGCACGCGTGATCTCGCAAGGAGTCATGCACAGTGCCGCGATGCGGGCGTTCGCGTGAACGCGCCGCAATGGGCTACACGTGAGATCCACTACGGCGCACGCCGCGGCGACGCCCGATTTCATTGGTTCATGGTCGAGCCGGCGGATGCGCCGGAAGGCTTGCTGTGCTTCGTTGAGCACGGCACGCCAGAACTGGTCTATCAGCCCGAAGTGCAGCAGCACGCCAACAGCGCACGGTCACTGACCATGTTAGGTGTCGTATTGCCGACACGCGATGCGCTGGCGACAGCGACGATTAGATATCAGCGGCTACTCGGGCGGACACCCGCGGTGGGCGCGATGCGCCAGCGTGTTTTTGAGCTCGGCCATCAGCGGCTCGTTCTCTATTCGGCCGATGCGGCGGCAGCGCTGTTCGGTGAGGCGGCGCCGGCATCCGCCTTCGCCATCGCCGGCATCGAGGTTGCAGATTCGGCCACGGCGGCCGACCGCCTGGCACGACAGAATGTGCCGTTCGTGGATCGGGGTGAATTGCTCATCGTTCCACCGAGCGCCGCCTGCGGCGCGATCCTGTGTCTGCATGCGCCCGGTCGTGTATTCTGACGGGCAACCTGTCTGTGCAATCGAGTTTCCCGCCTAAGCCCGCCCATGGAAGAACGCTACGATCCGGCCGCCGTCGAACGTGCCGCCCAGTCCTTTTGGAACGACCAGCGAGTTTTTGAAGCACAAGAGTCGCACGCGCAAGCGGACGGAGCTGACAAATTCTATTGCCTGTCAATGTTTCCGTACCCATCGGGGCGGCTCCACATGGGGCATGTCCGTAACTACACGATCGGCGATGTGTTGACGCGGTTCGAGAAGATGCACGGCCGCAATGTGCTGCAGCCGATGGGCTGGGACGCGTTTGGATTGCCGGCGGAGAACGCAGCGATCAAGAACGGCGTTCCGCCCGCCAAGTGGACCTACGACAACATTGCTTACATGAAGCGGCAGTTGCAGGCGCTCGGCTTCGCGCTCGACTGGCGACGCGAGATCGCAACTTGCGATCCTGCTTACTATCGCTGGAATCAGTGGCTGTTCCTCGGCATGCTGAACAAAGGCATCGCGTATCGCAAGACCGGTGTCGTCAACTGGGATCCCGTCGATCAGACCGTACTTGCCAACGAGCAGGTTATCGACGGACGTGGCTGGCGCACCGGCGCGCTGATCGAGAAGCGCGAAATCCCGATGTACTACCTTCGTATTACCGCCTACGCGGATGAATTGTTAGCCGATCTGGAGAAGCTGCCCGACTGGCCTGAACGGGTCAAGACCATGCAGGCCAACTGGATCGGCAAGAGTGAAGGCTGCGAGATCGCATTTCCCTACGCACCGTCGACTCGCGAGTTGATGGGTGCAGATGGGGCGCTGAAAGTCTTCACGACTCGAGCGGATACGCTCTTCGGGGCCACCTTCATGGCGATCGCCGCCGAACATCCGCTTGCGCTGGCGGCGGCCGCTGGCAATCCACCCTTGCGCGCCTTCGTCGAGGAGTGTCGGCGCGGCAGCACGATGGAGGCCGACGTCGCGACACAGGAAAAGCGCGGTATGCCGACCGGTTATGCGGTGCTACATCCCTTCACGGGTGAGCCAATGCCGATCTGGGTGGCTAACTACGTGCTGATGGCCTATGGCGAGGGCGCCGTGATGGGAGTTCCCGCCCACGACGAGCGTGATTTCGAGTTCGCAACACAGAACGACCTCCCGATCGTGACGGTCATCAGTTCCATGACCGGTGCCTATGAGTCCGTGCAGGCACCGTGGATCGACGCCTATGGTGATTACGGGGTAACAGCCAACTCGGGCGAATTCTCCGGTCTCGAATTCGAGCCCGCCGTCGATGCGATTGCAGCTGCCCTCGCAGAGCGTGGCCTGGGTCGCAAGCGGACACAGTTTCGCTTGCGCGACTGGGGCATTTCGCGTCAGCGGTACTGGGGCTGCCCGATTCCGATCATCCACTGTGACGCGTGCGGCGCAGTGCCGGTACCGCTCGCCGATCTGCCGGTGCGTTTACCGGAGGACCTCGTGCCCGATGGCTCGGGCAACCCGCTCAACAAGACGCCGTCGTTCCTGGCCTGCAGTTGCCCGACGTGCGGCAAACCTGCGCGCCGCGAGACCGATACGATGG
>JAGRJB010000274.1 GCA_020442965.1 Pseudomonadales bacterium | reverse complement strand
CAACGACCAACGGATTAACAGTCCGACGCTCTACCGACTGAGCTACCAGGGAACGGCAAGGAGGGCGCGAATTCTCGGGTGTTGTGCCAGTCGCGTCAAGCTGACCAGCAGGGCGGGTTGCAAAAGTGAGCAACCCGCCCGCAGTTGCACATGCGTCCTATTTGAAATTGAACGAAGCGGTCATGCCGTAGGTCCGTCGATCGCCCAGGCTGGCGACGTAGCCGTTCGAGAAGCCGAGGAACAGCGAGTTCGAAACGTACTTTTTGTCGAGTAGGTTCTTGGCCCACAGAGACACTTCCCAGGTGCCTTCGCCGCCGGTGTATCCCGCGCGCGCATTGAAGAGCGTGCGCTCAGGGACCCAGCCGACATTCAGCAGTTCCATGTACTGTTTCGATTGGTAGGTCACGTCGCCGCGCACGTAGTAAGTATTGCCGGCGGTGGTGTTGCCCGAGTATTGCGCGCCCAGATTGCCCTGCAGCTTGGGTACACGGTTGAGTGTGTTGCCACCGATGTCCCCATCGACTGGGCACACGACGCCATCGCACCAGTTGTCGGACGCTGCTTCGATGTAAATGATGCCTTTGTCAAACGTGGGGTTGCTGTAGGACAGGCCGAGATTCAGACGCACCGCATCCGTGGCGTTCCAGATGGATTCAAACTCGGCGCCGTAGGTTGTTGCACCGCCGATATTATCGATCTGCACAGGATCCTGCGGTCCGCCATTGACCGCCGTGGCGCTGATCTGCAGGTCGGTCCAATCGATGAAGTAGACCGCGAGATTGGCCAGCAACCGTCCATCGAGGAACGTGTTCTTGCTGCCAATTTCGTAGGTCCAGTTGCTTTCATCCTTGTAGGTAGCTTGCGATGGATCGACCGGCCGGCCCGAGTTCGCGAGAATAGGGCTGTTAAACCCGCCGGCTTTGATGCCCTGCGCGAACGACCCGTATAACAGATGCCCCGGCGTGAGCGTGTAGTCGATCGTGAGTCGCGGCGTGAAGGCGTAGAAGGTGGCAGCCGCTGCTGTATTGGCGATGCCAATGGTCTCGACGCTCTTGTCACTCTCAGCGTAACGACCTTCCAGATTGAACTTGAGACGCTTGTCGAGCAAATCCAGGCCGATCTGGGCGAACACCGCTTCCGTCTTGTCGACGAACAGGTCAGGGTTCGGATCCGTATTGGGGAGGCTCGTGAGCGGAATGGACCCCAACGGATCGAGCTGGTACGCAATCGCTTCGTACGTGTCATCGGACTTGTAGCTGAAGAATCCGACCGACGCGTTGAAAATGCCCTTGTTGTCGTAAACGACGCGTAGTTCATGCGAATCCGAGGTCAGGCCGCCATTCGGCTGCGAATCAAAAATTACTTTGCCGGGCATGAAATTCAACAGTGACATCGGGTTACCCGAGCCGAGCAGTGCGTTCGGGATCGACTGACCACCCGACCGGATGCGCGACTTGGCGCGGCCAAACAGGTAGGTAGTCGTGACTGCGTCGCTGATCTCCCACGCCGCCTTGGCGCTCATGATCTCGTTGACGCCTTCCTGGCCGAATGAGCGCGGATCGCGAACAATTGTGTCACCGCTGCCTGACGAGGCCGGCAGCTCAGTGGTAAGTTCGCCGCACCACAGCGCGTTGTTCGCGCCGAGAAAGCCTAACATCGGCTGGGTGGTGGCTGAGCAATTGAGCGTGTTCACGCGATCGAAGCCGAAAAACGCGATGCCGTCACGACCCATGCGGGTGAAGCTGGCGCGCGATTCCTCGCTGATCTCATTGCGGTAGTAAGCGAGATCGACGGTGAGCGAGTCCGCCGGCAGAAATTGCAGTGCGCCGGCGAACGTCTGGTTGTCGTGGCCACCGAGATTGCCGTCGGAACCGGGGCTGATGTTGTCGTCGGCCAGCGGATGACCATTCTTCCAGGTTCCGTCGAACGATTCCTTGCCAAACGTTACGAGTCCTAACAGTTTGTCGCCGATGATCGGGCCACTGAAAGTAGCCTTGCCCCCGAACAACTTGTCGGAGCCCAGGCTGACCGATACATCGGCCTCGAAATCCGCGGTCGGCTTCTTGGTGACGTAGTTGATCGCACCCCCGAAGGAGTTTTGGCCGTAGGTGGCCGACTGCGGCCCCTTGATGACTTCGATGCGATCGAGCGAGACCACGCCGACATCGATCATGTAGGAGCGCTGCAGGTACACGCCGTCGAGGAACGTCGAGACGTTCTGCACCGGATTATTCAAGCGAATCTGATTCTGGCCACGGATCACAGGCGCCTCGAGTGCGCCGCCGTAATCTTCGAACGAGAGGCCAGGTGTATAGGCTGCGATATCGCCCATGCTGGCGATGCCGAGACGCCCGAGTTCTTTTTCACCGAACGCCGTGACGGCGACGGGGATCTCCTGCAAGTTCTCATCGCGCTTACGAGCCGAGACAACGATCTCTTCCAGCTTGGCCTCCTGGCCGTGCGCTGGCAGCGAGCCGGTTGCGGCAACCGCGAGGGCGGTAATGAGAATCACTGAGTTAGAACGCTTGACCATTGTCGTGTTGCTCCCCAAGGCGAACGATCGCCGTGAGCGTAGCACAGCACACGACTCCATGTGGCTGTGTAACGACAACAGGCACAAACTAAAGACACCGCTACATCAAAGAACGTTGCGAATGCACAACGATGGGTACGAATGCCGGTCGCGAACTTGGGATCAGGCGATTTTTTCCACCGCTCCGCGTTCCAGCGTGGCCCGAATTCGCTCCACCGCTTTCTCCAGAGTTGCCATGCTGCAGGCGAACGAAATGCGCATATGTCCCGGTGCGCCGAAGCCCGAGCCCGCAACAACGGCGACGCCCGAATCATTGATCAGGTGTTCCGCAAATGCATTGTCGTCGCGACAGCCCAGCGCTGCCATCGCGTCGGAAACATCGGCCCAAGCATAGAATGCCCCTGACGCGGGCAGGCAGGACACGCCGGGCAAGGTATTGAGCGCGGCGACGATGTAGTCGTGACGCTTCTTGAATTGCGTGTTCATCTCGGCGACGCAGGACTGGTCGGCGTTCAGCGCCGCGACCGCTGCCTTTTGCGAAATGCTGGATGCGTTCGAGGTCGATTGCCCTTGGATCGTGGCCATCGCCGTGACGATTTCCTTCGGTCCACCGCAGTAACCGATACGCCAGCCTGTCATCGCATACGCTTTGGACACGCCGTTGATCGTGACAGTGCGGTCGTACAGCTCTGGTACGATCGTGAGCAAGCTCGAGAAGGGTTCGTCACCCCAGAAAATATGCTCGTACATGTCGTCGGTGCCGATGATGATGCGTGGGTGTTCGAGCAACACGTCGCCCAAGGCACGCCACTCGGAGCGTGTGTAGGCGGCACCGGTCGGATTACACGGGCTGTTGATGAGCAGCAAGCGCGTCTGCGGCGTGATCGCCGCTGCCAGTTGCCGCGGCGTCAGTTTGTAACCCTGCTTGGCGGTACAGTCGGGCGTGACCGGCAGGCCATCGGCCAGCATCACCATGTCGGGATACGAGACCCAGTACGGAGCGGGGATGATCGCCTCGTCGCCCGGGTCGAGCACCGCCATGCACAAGTTGTAGAGCGTCTGCTTGGCGCCCGATGACACCAGGATCTGTGAACGCTCGTAGTCGATCTGATTGTCGCGCTTGAACTTGGCGATGATCGCGTC
>JAGRJB010000273.1 GCA_020442965.1 Pseudomonadales bacterium | reverse complement strand
CCGGTGGTGCCGATGGCGCTGCGCGGACTATGGGGCAGCTTCTTCAGCCGCCGCTCCGGTGCCGCGATGAGTCGTTGGCCGCGTCGTTTCTGGTCGCGCATCGAGTTGGTGGCAGGAACGCCGGTGGAGCCTGCGGCGGCGTCGGCCGCTTCGTTGCAGACAGAGGTAGCAGCGCTGCGCGGCACGTGGCCATGACTGCGCCGCGCCTGCTGAAACGCGATCTGTTCGGCACGGTGACATTGCATGGTTGCGCAGGCCAGTGCAGCGACGACGTTCGCAGCGACCACGTCGTTCCCACCGACGTGTTCATTCGCCGCGATACGCGCGCGGCGCGCTGGTGGCTGCGGTCGCTCGCGCGCGCGCTCGCACGCCGCGAGGCACGTGCGCTCACGCGACTCGCCACGATTCCGGGCGTGCCACGACTGCATGCCTTCGACGGCCACCGACTCGACCGTGAATGGTTGCCGGGCGAACCGATGCAGGTGGGCCGCCCGCGCGACCGCGCATACTACCGCAGCGCCCTGCTACTGATACGGCGCCTGCACGCCAGGCGTGTCGTCCACAATGATCTCGCCAAAGAACCGAACTGGCTCGTCACCTCGGCAGGGCCGGCACTCGTCGACTTTCAGTTAGCCTGGACCGTGCGACGGCGGGGCCGCTTGTTTCGTGCATTAGCGCACGATGATTTGCGGCACATGCTGAAACACAAGCGTACCTACCTGCCGGCGACACTAACGACGCGCGAACGGCGAATCCTGGCTACTCGCTCCTGGCCCGCGCGTATTTGGATGACCACCGGTAAGCGCGTGTATCTGCTGATAACGCGGCGCGTGTTACACTGGTCCGATCGCGAGGGTGCCGGCGACCGTCAGCTCTAGGGAAGCTTTCATGCAGATCTATCACACACACAATTTACGCAAAGTCCCGCTGACAACACCCAAACCTTACGGTATTCGCGTGAGTCTGTGGCCCGGCGACCCATTTCGGAAATTGCTTGGCGCCGACTGGAACCGCCTCCACTGGTACGCGAGCGGCGACGAAAGGGATCGCGCGCTCGCCGAAATGAGCCGTAAGCACGAGTACTCGCGCGCCGGTGATCGCCCCGCGCTGGCGTTCGAAAAGATCGAGCGACTCGATCAGAGCAAACGGCTATAGCACGTTCGCGCTAGAACGTCCTACCCAGAAACAGGTAGAACGCCGACTCGCCGCGCTCGCCGAAGCCACTGCCGATGTAGACGGGGCCGAGTAGCGTATCGAGACCGAGGAACAGGCTGCCATGTTTGCGAGTGTCGTCAAATCCCACGTCAGCGCGGCGCTGCCAGACGTTACCCACCTCGAGCGACGCGCCAAGATAGGCCGGTAGGTTGAGGATGCCCTCTCCGCCGCGGCCTATCTGCCTGAGGTACAGCGCGCGTGCGATGCCAAAGTGGCGGCCGCTCAGCGAGTCGCGCTGCAATCCTGAGAGATTCAAGAATCCTCCCAGCGGGAAATTCGACCGGACCTCCGTCGGGCCGGAATCCAGTCGTGTACCGCCGGATGTCCAGAGTACCGCCGTATTGCGGCCAAAAGAGCGTGCACCCAGCCAATCGAACGTCGCAAAATCGGCCGTGGCGTCCGAGCCCAGGCTCTCGCGTTCGCCCCGCCACGCAAGCGACAGCGACTGGCCATTGCGCGGGAAGTTCACATTATCGAGCCGATCGTAGCGAAAACCCGCGAACACCTCGCTGCTATCGAACCTCGAGACTGGTTGAGTCTGATCGCCGATGCGCACGCGGGACGTGCCTTGTTCGCGCCGCAAGCCGACGCGTAGTTCGCCCCAGTTGCTGAACTCACGACCGAAATCGAGGCCGTAGTCGCCACTGCGCACTCGAAACTCCGCGACGCGCTCATTGTCCTGGACCACCGGCACGTTGCGGATACGAAACTCACCGTGCGGCATCATGAACCAGCGCGACTGATAGCCGACGGGCAAGTAAACCTCTGTGGACAAGCGCGGTGATTCCCCGATCTGAAAATCCACGACCCACTCGCCGCCCGCCTTGGTGATCTCCGACAGGGTTATGCGGGCTGCGGCATTGAATGACGTATCACCCTCGAAGTCGTCCTGCAGATTCAGCCCGAAGCGCAAATAGTTAGGACCCCAGGAATTGCGTCGGGCGGTGAGTTCGAGGCCCAAGCGATCCGGTGGACCATCGGGAGCAGGCGCGATCTCGTAATCCAGCGTCTCGAGATTACCCTGGCCATATAGGCGCTCCACCGATTTCGATAGCTGTGACGCGTCCGCCGGTTTGCCCAGGTACGGTGAGAATAATTCTTCGAGCGGCTTGGCATATCGCTCGGAGCCTGGTGCGACGTCGACGAACTGGATCGTAGGTGGCGGCACGGAGCGCAGGCGCGCCCGTGCGGCCAGCCAGGCATCGTAGTCCGCTGGCGACTGTGTCAGCGCGACGAGTCGCGGTATCGCAGCGCGTGCTGCGCCTTCGCCGCGGTCGATCACGCGCGCCAAGCGCGTGAAGTCGAACGACGAAAAGTCCGCCAAGTCCGGGGCGACCAGAATGTCGTCTGGTCCCAACAATTTTCTCTGCGTGGCGGCGTTCTTCTGCATCATGATCGCAATCATCTGATTGGAGATCGCGGCGACCGAATTGAGGTTCTCGCGCTGCTGCGGCACGAAGCCGACATCCACCACGATCACCACGTCGACGCCAAGTGACTGCACCACACCAATCGGCAGGTTGTCGGAGATTCCGCCGTCGACTAACAAGCGGCCGTCGATTTCCACCGGCGTGAAGACACCGGGCGCCGATAAGCTGGCGCGCATGGCGGTAGTCAGATCGCCGCTGCCGAGTGCCACCGTGTCGCCGCGCTCAAGGTCGGTCGCGACGGCCCGGAAGCGCGTCGGAAACTGGTCGAAGTCGCGTATCCGCGCGACGGGTAGCGTCAGTGCGCGCAGCGTTTGGTTGAGCTTCTGGCCCTGAATCAAGCCGCGCGGCACCAGGAACTCGCGCCCACGCAGGCCCAGCGGAAAATTGATGAGGAAATTCTGATCCTCCAATTTGCGCCGAAAGCCAATAGCCGCACGCGGTGGTTTGTCCCGAAACGCATCTTCCCAATCGAGCGACTCCATCACGCGCTCGAGTTCATCGGCCGACATGCCGCTCGCGTAAAGCCCACCAACGACCGCACCCATGCTCGTTCCGGCGATCGCATCGATCGGAATTCTGAGCTGCTCGAGCACTTTGAGCACGCCGATGTGAGCGACACCCCGCGCCCCGCCGCCAGAGAGGACAAGACCAATTCGTGGTCGATGAGTGGTGGCCGTCGTCACGATCGATGTATTTTCTATGGCTGTCGGGATGGCAACCGCCGGCGACTGTCCACAAACAACCCCAGTACGAGCGAGCATGAGTACGAGGACCGCACCAGCGCAGGCCCGCAGCAATTTGTCGACCGTGGGTGACGTCACACTCGCAGGATACCAGCCCCGATGAATGCGGTAGAGTTGTGCCATGCATCGAATGATACTGGCAGCGACGGTCGCGGCCACACTCGCAAGTGCCGCTCACGCGGAGGAAGTCGTGGTCACCGCGCGTCGCGGACCGACGACCCAGCTCGAGATCGCCGGCAGCATCAGCCGCCTCGACTCCGACGCGCTGGCAGATCTCGGCGCGCGTCATCAAGCCGAGGCACTGAATCGCATCGCTGGCGTTGAGATTCAACGCGGTAGCGGCGCCGAGAGCCTGACCGCGATCCGCTCGCCGG
>JAGRJB010000272.1 GCA_020442965.1 Pseudomonadales bacterium | reverse complement strand
GTTGTGGCGGCCAGCGAGCGCCAATTGAATAGGCGCGCGGCCGGCCGGCGAGCGCAGCGCGAACAGCGTCCTGAAGCCCTGCGCATCGATGGCGGTGCGCACGTCCTCCGCCGCGAAATCTGCGTAGGCGTCGATACCGAAGCTCACTACCTTGGCGAGTGTCATCGAGCACCACAGCTCGCTGAAGGGGTCGTCTGCATTGATCACCGCGACGGCATCCGCCGTCAGGCCCGCGACCATTTCACCCTCGGCGCGCGCAACGTTCTCCAGACTCCCAAAGCCTTCGAGGTGCTCCGCGCCGGCGTTGGTGATCAGACCGATGGTGGGGCGTGCGATCGCCACCAGCTCCGCGACGTCGCCGGCGCGGTTCGCCCCGATCTCGATTACCGCGCTGCGATGCTCGGCTGTCAGGCGCAGCAGCGTAAGCGGCACTCCGATGTGATTGTTCAAGTTGCCGCGCGTCGCCAGACAGGCACCGCCGCGACCCAGGATGGCCGCGATCATTTCCTTGGCGGTGGTCTTGCCATTGCTACCGGCTACGCCGACCACCGGGATGGAAAACAATCTGCGCCATGCGCGCGCAGCGGTCGTTAGTGCCGCCTGAGTATCCGCGACGACGATCTGCGGCAGCGGATGATCCTGCCGCTCCTCGACCACCGCGCCGACCGCGCCGGCGACCGCTGCGTTGGCCACGAATTGCTTGGCGTCGAAGCGCGGTCCGCGCAGGGCGACGAACAACTCGCCCGGCCGGAGCGTGCGTGTGTCGCTCGATACGTCGGCGAATGCGCGATCGGCACCGTGGAGTTCACCATCGCAGACCGCTGCGAATCCTGCGAGCGTGCGCTTCATGCTGACACCCGGGATCGCGCCGCAAGCAATTCCGCGACGACCGCTGCATCGCTGAAGGGCCTGCGCTCGTCGCCGTAGAGTTGGTAGTCCTCGTGGCCTTTGCCCGCGACGAGCACTACATCGGCGACGCCGGCGCGCTGCAGAGCCGTGGCAATCGCGGCCCGCCGGTCGTGGATGGTCAGCCATTGCCCGGATGCCTGCGCAGCCCGCGGCATACCGCTCTGGATGGCCCCGACGATCGCCGCCGGCGACTCGCTGCGCGGATTGTCATCAGTCAGGATGATCGCATCGGCAAGTTCCGCGGCAATGGCGCCCATCAAAGGACGCTTGCCACTATCACGGTCACCACCACAGCCGAACACGAGCCATATCGCACCCTCGCAATGCGCTCGTGCTGCACGCAACGCCTTGGCCAGCGCGTCCGGCGTATGCGCATAGTCGACCAATACCAGTGGTTGGTCCGCGCCACCGCCGAAGCGTTGCATTCGCCCCGGCGGCGCATCGACGTTGCGGAACACACGGCTGGCGGTCGACAGGTCGATGCCAGCATCGAGCAACGCCGCCAGCGCCAGCAGGACGTTATCGACGTTGAAATCGCCAAGCAAGGGTGTTTCGACCCTAGCGACACCCCAACTCGTTTCCAGCGCGATGCTGAGCCCGGCTGCTGTCTGCTCAACGCTAACAGCATGAACGAAGCGCGCCGCCAACCGCGGATCGCGAGTCCGCGCTGCCTGTGCCTGCCGACTGGTCACGATCAGACGCCCGGAGTGCTCCGTGCGGTTCGCGAGTTGGGCACCGAACCCGTCGTCGATGTTGATGATCCGGACCGCGAGTTCGGGTCGTGCGAACAGTCGCGCCTTGGCTGCGCCATAGGCCTCCAGCGAATCGTGATAATCGAGGTGATCCTGAGTCAGATTCGTAAGCAGCGCGGCGTGGAAGCGCACGCCATTGACGCGCCCTTGATCGAGCGCATGTGACGAGACCTCCATTGCCACTTGGCGAACGCCGCTGCGCAGCATCTCAGCGAGCGAACGATGAATGGTCACCGCATCGGCAGTAGTCAGTCTCGATTCGACCAGAGCGCCCGGAACTCCGACACCGATGGTTCCGATGTATGCAGCAGGCGAACCGAGTTCTCGCCAGGCCTGCGCAAGAATATAGGACGTGGTGGTCTTGCCATTGGTGCCGGTTACCCCGGTGACATCCAGCCGCATCGAGGGCGCGCCGAAGAACCGATCCGCGATCTCGCCGGCGCGCGCACTGAGTGCCTCGACCGGCGCGACGACGATGTCGGAGGGAAACGGCGGCAGGCGTGGCGCGTCCGCCGCAGGCTCCCAGAGGATCGCGCTCGCGCCCTGCTCGATTGCCCGCGCTGCAAACCGCAACCCGTGAGTCGTGCGGCCGGCACACGCCAGAAACGCGCTACCGGGCCCCACAGCGCGACTGTCCTGCGTGAGGTCCGTCAAGCGGCAATCGCGCGGCACCTGTGCGATACCCTCCAACAGGGGCTGCAGGTTACGAATTGACTGCGGCACGGCTGTCATCGCAGTGCCACTTGCTGCGCAACGCCATCCTCGCTGGCGGGCACGATCGTCGCATCGGGCGCCACCGCTAACAACCTTAGCGCACCCCCGACTACGCCGGAAAACACCGGCGCCGCGACATCACCGCCGTAGTACTTGCCGGCGCTCGGCTCATCGATCATCACGATGGCGGCCAACCGCGGATTGCTCGCCGGCGCAACGCCCCCGAATACCGCCTGATAGCGATCAGTGGCGTAGCCGCCGGCATTCGACTTCCAGGCGGTGCCAGTCTTGCCAGCAACGGTGTAGCCTGGGATCGACGCCTGTACACCCGTCCCGTTCTTACTAACAACTCCACGCAACAGACTGACCAAAGTGCGCGCCACATGCGGGTCAAGCGCCTGCTCGCCCGCTGGCGGTTCGTCGACGCGCAGGAAGGAAATCGGCCGCGACACGCCGCCGGCACCGATTGTTGCGTACGCATGCGCAAGTTGCAGCGGCGTAACCGACAGGCCGTAACCGTAGGACATCGTGACGATGCCGATCGGCCGCCAATGCGAATAATGCGTCAGGACACCGGCAGACTCACCTGGGTAACCGCTGGTCGTCACCTGGCCGAAGCCAAGCCGCGTCAGCGTGTCATAGATCACTTCTGGTTCGAGCGACAGCGCGATCTTCGACATACCGACGTTCGAGCTCTTGGCGAGCACGGTCTCGAGATCTATCGTGCCAAGATTGTGCTTGTCTTCGATGTACTTAACGCCGACACGAAACGGCGTGGTATCGACAGTGCTGTGCTCACCGTACTTTCCGGATGCGAGCGCGGCGGCAACGACGAATGGTTTGATCGAGGACCCGGGCTCCAGGATGTCGGTCACGGCGCGATTTCGATAAGCCTGCGCCTGGATTTGCCGACGGTCGTTAGGATTGTAAGTCGGCTGATTGACCATCGCGAGCACTTCACCCGTGGTCACGTCCAGCACCACGACCGAGCCTGACTTGGCGCGTTGCGCCTGAATCGCGGCCTTCAGCTCTCGATAGGCCAGGTATTGAATGCGCAGATCGATCGAAAGCTGTAGATCGCGACCGGCACGTTTGGGGCGCAGTTCCTCGACGTTCTGCACCGTGTTGCCGTGCCGATCCTGGATGATGCGCTTCTGGCCCGCCTCGCCCGCGAGCCAGTGATCGAACGCAAGCTCGAGGCCTTCCTGGCCCTCGTCATCGACGCTGGTAAAGCCTAACAAGTGACCGGCCACTTCACCTGCGGGGTAGTAGCGTCGGTATTCGCGCAGCAGATTGACGCCCGGAATACCAAGCGCCTTGATCTTCGCCGCCTCGGCCGGCTGCAGATGACGCGCGACGTAGAGGAATTCGCGCTCGAGGTTGCTGGTGATGCGTCGTGTCAGCTCATTCTTGTCGCGCTTCAGCGCGGTCGCGAGACGCGGTATCTGATCGCTCGCGAGCGCCAGCTCTTTGGGGTTCACCCAGACCGAATCCACCGGCGTCGACACGGCGAGCGGCTCGCCGTGCCGATCCGTGATCATGCCGCGACTGGCGCTCACGTCGACAACACGCTGAAAGCGGGCGTCGCCCTGTTCGGTCAGAAAGTCATGCTCGCGCAGCTGCAGGTCGACCGCGCGCCACATCAGGCCGCCAGCAGCGCCGGCGATGCAAGCGACCACCAGCCAGGACCGCGCCACGAAAGAATACGACGATTTCCCGTCGCGCCGGGGCTCGCGTTTGTGACGCTCTCGCGCCGTGCGCTTGCGGATCTTCATCGCAGCGCCCTCACGGCGAGACCAACTGGATGTCGGCTGGCACCGGCGTCGCCATGTTGAGCTTGGTCGCAGCGACGCTCTCAACGAAGCCGTGGGTCGACCATGCGCTCTGCTCGAGCTGCAACTGGCCCCATTCGATCTCCATGTTGTCGCGCTTGGTGTTCAGCCGCTCGAGCTCGACGAACAACTCGCGCGCGCGATGCTTGCTGTAGATCACCCCCCCAGCCGACGCGAGGACCGCGAACCACAGCACCCCGATCGCCAGAGCCACTACGCGCGATGACAGCTTGCTCATCGCAGCTTCTCCGCCACGCGCAGTGTGGCGCTCCGGGCGCGTGGATTGCTTGCGACTTCCGCTTCGTTCGCGCGTTGCTTCTTGCCAACGCGACGCAATCGCGGCCGGTACTCCGCGGGAATATTCGGCAAGCCGGCGTACATCGGATCGGCGCTGGCATGACGCTGGATGAATCGCTTGACGATGCGATCCTCCAGCGAATGGAAGCTGAGCGCTGCCAGCCGACCACCTGGCGCTAACAGCTCGAGCGCCGCCGCAAGGCCGCGTTCGAGCTGACCCAGTTCGTCGTTGATGAAGATCCGCAGCGCCTGAAAACTGCGTGTCGCGGGATGCTTGCCCGGCTCACGCGTCGGCACAGCGGTCGAGATGATCGCCGCAAGCGCGCTGGTGCTGGTGATCGGGCGCTCTCCACGGGCGCGCACGATTGCGGCCGCTACCCTGCGCGCGAACCGTTCCTCGCCCAGACGCGCGATCACTGTCCGAATCTCAGACTCGCTCGCTCGCGCAAGCCACGCGGAAACCGGTTCCCCTGTCTGCGGGTCCATGCGCATATCGAGCGGGCCGTCCGCGCGAAAACTGAAGCCGCGCCGCGGATCGTCGAGTTGCGGGGATGAAACGCCAAGGTCGAACAAGATGCCGCGCACGGGCCGGCCTCCAGCGAGGTTCGGCACGCGCGCGGCGATATCGGCAAACGGCGCCCTGACGAGCGCAAGCCGCACTTCGTCGGGAAAACGGCGGTGGCCGGCCTCGATGGCCTCCGGGTCCCGGTCGAACGCGAGCACACGCCCGTCGGGGCCGAGTGCCCCGAGGATCTGTGCTGTGTGTCCACCGCGTCCGAACGTCGCATCGATATAGAGACCGTCCGCCAGAGGAGCAAGCGCCCCGAGAACCTCATCGGCCAGCACAGGAACGTGCAACGCCTCAAGATTCATATCCAGCGGCTGTCAGTCCGCCCCCGTTCTCTGTTACGCCATTGCCATCGGAACCAGCGCTCTCGCGAGCGATCCACCAGGCTCCGTTCCCACTCGACTCTTGCGCTGCGGCAAGTCCCGCTCGCCGGCCGCCTCACAGCGACAGCGAATCAAGTTCGGCCGTCAGCCCGGTCACGGCCGCTTCGTCTTCTAGCCACAGATCGCGACGCTCGTACCAACGCGTCTCGTCCCACAGCTCGCAGCGGTTACCCTGACCGATCAGCATTCCGAGCCGCTCCAGGTGCGCAAATTCGCGCAACTCCGGCGGCAGCAGCAGGCGCCCATGCCCGTCCAGTTCGAGATCCGTGGCATGGCCGACCATCAACCGCTGCAGGCGACGCGCCTGCGGATGCAGCGATGGCAGGCTCATGAGCCGACGTTCGATCTCTTCCCAATCGGGCAGGGGGTAAAGCAGCAAACACTGATCGCGATCGACGGTGACGATCACACGCCCGCCGCTACGTTCGAGCACGCGCTCGCGGTACCGGGTGGGCAATACCATCCGGCCCTTCGCATCGAGGGTCACTTTTGTTGCACCGCGAAACACGACCTAGGAGGGTGCGTTGCACCCACTCTTCCCCACTTCTGCCCACTAGCCGCCACTATAGGAACGGCGCGGGGCACGGTCAAGGCTTCAAGTGCGAAAATTTGTCGCGGCAACAGTAACTTACGACATCCGGGGGTCGTCTGCCGGCGACGCTGCACCGCACTCTGCCTTACCGATCAGTAGGTTGACAGCGTTAACTCATACAGGGCGTTAACATGTCGCGCGCTGTACGGCCCATTGCTCAGCAACTAAGCGTTAGACATAACGTGGTCTGGCTGAAGAGGCAGCAATCGCCCGTTCACGGTGACCCGACAGATTGAACCAAATATGGTTCTATAATTCCGTGACAGGCGTTAATGCGGCGCGGGCGGACCAGTGAGCGCACGGGGAAGATGCGCCCCGCGCTCTGGCAAGGGAACGCGCAGCGCGCCCGATCCGGCTGCCGCCAATCGTCCTCACACCCGCTCGCTCATGGCCGCGGCACGACCTGGTAGCATCGATCGCGGAGGCTAACAACCAATCTGGTTAGCATCCGTGCCACACCGCGGGAATCCTACGCCCACTCTGTGCCACGTGACGCGCTCGATAACTAACTATCTGGAGTTGTGAATAATGAGCCGTCGAGTGCGCAGTGTTGGAGTTGACCCGCTTTCGTGGAC
>JAGRJB010000271.1 GCA_020442965.1 Pseudomonadales bacterium | reverse complement strand
ACATCGACGCCGACCTCGATCACAGTCGTCGCGACTAACAGCTGAATCTTGCCAGCCTTGAATTCGTGCATCGCGCGCTCCTTGGCGCGCGGCGGCATGCGACCGTGTACGAGCGCCACCCGCACGTCGGGCAATGCTTCAGTGAGTTGCCGCGCGGTCTCTTCGGCAGCCTGATAGAGCAATTCCTCGGACTCCTCGATCAGCGGGCAGACCCAGTAGGCCTGCCGACCGAGTCGCACTTGTTGATTGATTCGCATCACGACCTGGTCGCGGCGCGACTCCGGCACGACGACCGTCTTCACGGCGGTGCGGCCAGGCGGCAATTCATCGATTACGGATACATCGAGATCGGCGTATGCAGTCATTGCCAGGGTGCGCGGAATAGGCGTCGCCGTCAGGATGAGCTGGTGGGGCACACGTCCTGCGCGCGTGCCCTTGTCGCTCAGCTGCAGGCGCTGTTGCACGCCGAATCGATGCTGCTCGTCGACAATGACGAGCGCGAGCGAGTGAAACTCGACGCTTTGCTGGAACAATGCGTGGGTGCCGACGATCAGCCGGATCCCGCCGCTGGCGATGGCTTCGACGGCACTACGCCGCGTGCGGACCGGCTGCGAGCCGGTGAGCAGCGCCACCGTGATGCCAAGCGGGCGAAACCAGGTGTCGAAACTGCGTGCGTGCTGTTCCGCTAACAACTCGGTCGGCGCCATGAGCGCGGTTTGCAAGCCCGCCCCGAGCGAGCGCGCCGCCGCTGCGGCGGCGACCACGGTCTTGCCACAGCCGACGTCGCCTTGCACGAGTCTTGCCATCGGTCGATCCGAATCGAGGTCGCGTTCCACCTCGGCGAGTGCTCGGCACTGCGCAGCGGTGAGGTTGAACGGCAGCGATTCGATGAACTGCCGCGCCTGTTGGGCGCCGTTGCCGAGCGGCCAGCTTTGCTCGGTCCGCGTGCTGTTGCGCACCAATCGCAGGGCCAGGTGATGTGCTAACAATTCCTCGAACGCGAGACGTTGCTGCGCGGGGTGTCTGCCACTCGCCAAGGCGGCGAGTGCGACATCGCGTGGTGGACGATGCAAGGTCTCGAGCGCAACACGCAAGTCCGGCAATGCTCGGCCGTCACGATCATGTTGGGCCCTGAGCACCTCGTCGGGCAGCCAATCGCGCACGCCGTCGCGCTCCAGCTCACGTAAAGCCTGGTCGATCAAGGCCCGCAGTCTGCCCTGCGGCACACCCTCCGTCGTGGGATAGATCGGCGTCAGCGCCGCTTCGAGCGGCCCCGGTTCGGCCCCTAAGCGGCGGTATTCAGGGTGCACCATCTCGAGGCCCATGGGCCCACGCCGCACGTCACCGAAGCAGCGCAGTCGCAGGCCGCGCTCGAGATTGCCTTGTTGTGCAGCCGAGAAATAGAAGAATCGCAGTGTCAAGAAGCCCGAGCCATCGCCAATCTTGCAGAGTAGCTGCCGGCGCCGGCGATAGGCGACTTCTGTCAGCTGGATCTCGCCTTCGACGACTGCGCGCCGCCCAGCGACCAGCGCACCGATCGGTTCGACATGAGTGCGATCCTCATAGCGTGACGGGAGCAGGAACAACAAGTCCTGAACCCGCGTCACGCGGAGCTTGGCGAGTTTCTCCGCTAGCGCAGGACCGACACCGCGCAGCGTAGCGATAGCCTGGCGTTCGGCGCTCGCGGTTTTGGCGGGGCGCGTGGGCGTCTCAGGCAAGGCTCAGCACGCACTCGACTTCGACGCGCGCGTTGCGGGGCAGCGCCGCGACCGCAAAGGTCGAACGAGCCGGGTACGGCTCGGAGAAGTACTGCGCCATGATCTCGTTGACCTTGGGGAAGTCGTTGATGTCCGACAGAAAGATTGTAACTTTGCAGATGTGCGACAAGGAGCCGCCGGCGGCGGTGGCCACCGCCTTGATGTTCTCGAAGACGCGTCGCGCTTCGGCTTCGACGCCACCCGTGGCCAGTTCCATCGTCCGCGGATCAAAGCCGATCTGGCCCGACAGATACACGGTCTCGCCGACACGGATCGCTTGTGAGTAGGGCCCGATGGCGCGCGGTGCCTGTTCTGTCTTGATAGCCTGACGTGTCTGACTCATGCAATGATTCTCCACTATTCCGGTTGCCCGTGAGCGGCGATTGTACGGTAAACGCGCAGCACCTCGGGCATGTGCCGAATCACGCGAATGACCCGCGCCAAATGCTGGCGATCGGCCACTTTGAGCTCGAAAATCAGCAATGATGTCTCAGCGTCGCGCTCCTCGAACGAGACGCGTTCGATGTTGGTGTCGGTGCCGGACACCGCCGCGGCCACAGCCGCCAGCACGCCCATCTTGTTAGCGACCTCGATACGGATTTCCGAGCTGAAATGTCGATCGGCAGCAGCGTGCCACGACACTGGTAGCCAATTCTCCGGGTGTTTGCGGTAGTCGTCGACGTTGGCGCATTCCTCACGGTGGACAACCACGCCGCGGCCGGTGGAGAGAAATGCGAAGATGGGATCACCGGGTATCGGGAAGCAGCAACGCGCGTAGCTCACCAGCAGGCCTTCAGTGCCGGCGATTGCGAGCGGCGCCGCGCCATGCGCCCCGGCTTCCTCGCCCGTGCTGGTCGGCAGCAGTCTGCGCGCCACGAGTGGTGCCAGGCGTTCGCCGAGCCCTACTCTCTCGTAGAGTTCGTCGCGATCTCTCAAGCCCAGTTCGGCGATCGCCGCAGCCATGATGTCCTCATCAATCTTGTCGGTTGTTAGATTAAATTCGCCGAGCGCCTGATTGATGAGTCGGGCTCCCAGTTCGATCGCTTCGCGTCGATGCAGACCTTTGAGATACTGACGAATGGCGGCGCGCGCTTTGGCGGTCACCACGAAATTGACCCACCCTGGATTGGGCCGCGCCCCTTTGGCGGTCATGACCTCGACCGTCTGACCATTCCGCAGAGGGGTCCGCAATGGCGCCAGGCGTCGGTCGACTTTGGCGGCAACGCAGCGGTTGCCGACGTCGGTATGCACGGCGTAGGCAAAATCGACCACCGTTGCGCCGCGCGGCAGGCGCAAGATCTCGCCCTTCGGTGTGAATACGTAGACCTTGTCGGGAAACAGGTCGACGCGAACGCTCTCGAGGAATTCTTCGGAGTTGCCCGACTCCTGCATCAGCATCAGATTGGCCAACCACTCGCGCGCACGATCCTGCTGCACCGAATCCAGATTCTCGCCGCTCTTGTACTTCCAGTGCGCCGCAATCCCGCTTTCGGCCACGTTGTGCATGTCGTCGGTGCGCAGCTGCACTTCGATCGGCACGCCGTTAGGACCGAACAGCGTGGTGTGTAACGACTGGTAACCATTGATGCGCGGTATCGCGATATAGTCCTTGAACCGACCGGGCATCGGCTTGTAGGACGCGTGCACGACACCAAGCGCCCGGTAACAAGTATCGGCAGTGTCGACGACAATACGCAGACCGTACACGTCGACGATCTCCGACAGCGCGGTACGCTTGCGCAGCATCTTGCGATAGATGCTGTATAGATGTTTTTCGCGTGTCTGTACTTCCGCCTTGATGCCCGCCTTCTCCAGGTTGGAGCGCAGCGTGCCCGCAATCTTGGCCAGGAACTCTTTCTGATTGCCGCGCGCGCGTTTGAGTGCTTTCTCCAGCACGCGGTAGCGTCGCGGATAGAGTGAGCGGAAGCCAAGATCCTCGAGTTCGATCTTGAGACCATACAGCCCGAGCCGCTCGGCGATCGGCGCATAGATGTCGAGTGTCTCGCGCGCACTCGCGCGCCGGCGTACCGGCGTTTTGGCCGACAGCGTGCGCATGTTGTGCATGCGATCCGCGAGCTTGACGAGAATGACGCGCAGATCCCGCACCATCGCCAGCACCATCTTGCGGAACGACTCGGCCTGCGCTTCCTCGCGTGAACGAAACTGAATTTGATCGAGCTTGGTAACGCCATCGACGATCTCGGCCACTGGCTGACCGAATTTCTCGGCGAGATCCTGTTTGGAGATCGGCGTGTCTTCGATCACATCGTGCAGGATCGCTGCGATGATCGTGTCGGGGTCGAGACGGAGGTCGGCGAGGATCTGCGCAGCCGCGAGCGGATGCGCAATATACGGCTCGCCCGACTGACGCTTCTGCCCCAGGTGGGCGGATGCACCGAACTCGGCGGCCGTGCGGATGCGCTCTACCTGCTCGGCGGGCAGGTAGTCATCGACGCTGTTTAGTAGTTCGCGTAGACCCGGCTTACGGCGCGCCGCGGGCAGCAGATTGAGCAGCGACGATGCGTAGTCCATAACGTCACGGCTGCTCTACACGGCTGCTTGCTTTGGCTGGGCGGTCGTTAGACGGTTGGGCGCAGCCTAATCCTGGTCGCGGTCGCCACCGAGACCAAACTGCGGCGCACGGAACATCGATTGATGGTCGAGCTCTTGCGGTTGTTCCTCCGGCGGCGGCGGTTCCGGCTCGTTCAACATTTCCGGCGTGATATTGCCTTCGGCGATCTCGCGCAGCGCGACAACCGTCGGCTTGTCATTCTCCCAGGGTACGGTCGCCTCGGCGCCATTGGCGAGGCGCCGCGCGCGCGCGGCGCCCAGCAGAACGAGTTGGAAGATGTTTTCGACGTGCGGGAGGCAGTCTTCGACAGTGATGCGAGCCATAAATTGGGTGTGCCTATAACGGAAAGGTGGGCGCCGAGGAATCAGCGCGGCAACTCTAAATCTTACGCAACTGACGCGCTGGACGCCAGCGATGCAGGTTGCGGCCTCGCTGCGCGTGCTGGCCGCGCCGCCTGGCCGCCTGGCCGTCTGGCCGCGCCAGGCGCGGGCCTATGCCTATCGATTTGCCAGCAGTTCGCGCGTGAGCTGCGCCAGTTCCGGTCGATTTGCGCGCAATGCCTCGCCGCGACCCTGCAACACGTCCAAGAGCTGCGCCGTCGCGGTGGCGAAGTCGTCATTGACGATCACCGAGTCGAATTCCCGAAAATGGGACATATCCTCGACCGCATCGCGCAGTCGGCGCTCGATCACCGCGTCGCTGTCAGTGCGGCGCTGACGGAGCCGCTGCTCCAGCGCCGCGCGCGACGGCGGCAGGATGAAGATGCTGCGACAGTCCGGCTGTGCCGCACGCACTTGTCTTGCGCCCTGCCAATCGATCTCCAGCAGCACATCGTGGCCCCCGGCGCGCAGGCGCTCGACCGGTTCGCGTGCGGTGCCATAGTAGTTGTCGAAAACTTGCGCATGTTCGAGAAACTGTCCAGCCGCGATCAGGCGCCGGAATTCCGCGACCGACACGAAGTAGTACTCGCGACCGTGCTGCTCGTTAGGCCGCTGGGGGCGCGTCGTGTGCGAGACAGATACGCGGAGCTTTGGTTCGCGCGCGAGCACCGCGTTCACCAAGCTCGTCTTGCCGGCGCCCGAGGGCGCCGCAATGATGAATAGCGCGCCGATCATTCGACGTTCTGCACCTGCTCGCGCGTCTGTTCGATCAGCACTTTCATGTCAACAGTCATACGCGTGGTCTCGAGATCCTGTGATTTCGACGCGAGAGTGTTAGCTTCACGATTCAGTTCCTGCATCAGAAAATCGAGCCGCCGTCCGGCGCCAGCCGCAGCGGCGCTGCCGATCACATTGCGTATCTCCGCAAGATGACCTGTTAGTCGATCGAGCTCTTCGGCCACGTCCAGCCGTTGCAGCAGCAGCACGACTTCCTGCTCGAGCCGCTCGGGCTCCACTTTTGCTTCGAGATCCGCAACACGTTCCGCCAGGCGGCTACGCACCCGCGCCTCAATTTCAGGCAGCCGCGACCGCACTTGCGCGACTAGTGCGACCAGGCCGTCGCATCGTTCTGTTAGCAAGAGCTGCAGCCGCGCGCCTTCCGCGCGGCGCGTCGCGACGAATTCCGTCAAGGTCTCGCGAAACAACCCCGTGAGCGCGGCGACCACGGTATCGACGTCGATCACGCCGGATCTCACTACACCCGGCCAACGCAGTACGTCGGCGGCGCTGATCGCGCCGCCGTCCGGCAATTCCCGAGCGATCTGTTTCAGGCGTGCAACCACTCGGGCAAGCGCCGCATCGTCGATATCGAGTTCGGCGGCGGCGTCCGCGAGCGGACGCCAGTGCACGCTGCAATCGACCTTGCCCCGCTTGACAGACTTCGCGAGTGCCTGGCGCAGGCTGGATTCCTGCGCGCGCAACTCTTCCGGTAAACGAAAGCCGGCCTCGAGAAAGCGATGATTGACGCCACGTATTTCGCACGTCAGGGTGCCCCAGGGGCCAACGATTTCGCGACGCGCAAAACCGGTCATGCTCGAAATCATGCCCTTGAAATCTCTCTCGTAGCGGCAGGCTCAGTTAAACTGCCCGCCAGTCTAACAGAGCACCGAAACCAACTTGCGCATCGATTACGCCGAGATCAGCCTGCTGGGTGGCCGCAACGACAATCAGGACCGCGTTGCCGTCGCTGTATCCGACCACGCGGCATTGCTGGTGGTGATGGACGGTATGGGCGGCCATGCCGACGGCGCGCTCGCTGCCGAAACGGCTCTCAAAGTGATCGTCGACGCGTTCTGGCAGGTGCCGCAGCCACTGCTCGATCCGCTCGGCTTCCTGCATCTCACGATCGGGCGAGCGCACGAGGCGGTGGTCAAGATCGGTGTCGAGGTACCGATGGAGCACAAGCCGCGTGCCACTTGCGCGGTCTGTCTCATCCAGCAGGGCGCGGCCTACTGGGGCCACGTGGGCGATAGTCGCATCTACCTACTACGCAACGGTGAAATCGCGCGACGTACCCGCGACCATAGCCACGTCGAGTTCCTGTTGCGCGAGGGCGTTATTTCACATGAACAGGCACAGGGGCATCCGATGCGCAACTTCGTCGAGTGCTGCCTGGG
>JAGRJB010000270.1 GCA_020442965.1 Pseudomonadales bacterium | reverse complement strand
GCAAAAAAAAGACCCCGCACGCGGCGGGGTCTGATGAGTTGGCAGTACTGTGCCGGCTCAGCGACGATAGTTGCCGCCGCCGCCCTGGCGCGGCCCGCGCGGCACACGCTCCTGCGCTTCGTTGACTCGCAGCGGCCGGCCATTCATCTGATAGCCATTCAATCCCTGGATCGCAGCTTGTGCTTCGGCCGCGGCCATCTCGACAAACCCGAAACCGCGCGGCCTGCCGGTTTCGCGATCGCTGACGAGCTTGACGGATTCCACCGCGCCGTGACGTTCGAATAAGACCTTCACATCCTCGTCGGTGGCATTGAAGGGCAAATTGCCCACGTAGATAGTCGTCATCGGATCATCTCACTCAAAAAAAAGCCCCGACCGGATGCTACTCCCGCCGATTCTTTCCTGTAAACAACCGGCCACCAGACTGCCGAGCGTCACTCGCGGCGCTCGCCGCCGCCTTCCGCCTTGCCCGCGCGCGCCTCCATCGCATCCCGGAACACCGTCCAGCTGGTCTGGTTAGGCCGGGTGTCATCGCTGGGCGGCGGCTGGCGCCAGGCGGGGTAGTCGCTGGCGATCAGATCGAGCAGCACTTTGGACATATCGTCGAATTTGGCCAGCTTTCGTCCAGCTGTATGGAAATACAACTCGCCCGCCCGATCGCCCATCTCCATCCAGGGCAACCAACTCGATAGACGTACCCAGCCGACGCGGGTCTCGGCCGTGTCCTTGCGATCATCCACAAGGTCCGCCACGTCGCCCATGAAGTTGAACATCTCGGTTGCGTGGTAACTACCGCCGACATATTTCTGGTACTTGCCCTGCAACGGATTGTCGTAGAAGAGCGGGATCGTGGCCGTCATCCACCACATGCCGCGGTTGTTGGTGCCAGCCCAGGTAGCTGGCGACCCGTCGCGGCGCTTGGGAAACGACGCCGGCTGGTTGACCGGGTCGTTAGCCGTTTGCATCACCGTCACCGTCTTGCCCGTCCAGGGATTCGCCCAGGTCTTCAATACTGCGTTGGTCTTGGGATCCAGGTAGATCAGCAGTTCCTTGGAGACCATCTTCCAACCCGTGCCGCGTACCGGGTCGGTCACCGTTACGCACTGGCGGATGTTCATGCCCTCCACGTTGAACAAGCGACGATCGGGCTCGCCCGGCACGCGTGAGTAGGCGCCGCCGTGCCAGTAGTAAGTGACGGGCACGTTGTCCTTCAAGGAACATTGAATCTTGCGCGTGGCGAGCGTTGCCCCCTCAGGCGTTGCGAGATCGAGTTTGCCGGCCGTCGCGCACGCAGCGAGGCACATACCGATTGTTGTAAGCAATGCACGGAACTGGATCGATCGCATGCCGTTCTCCCTCGCTATTTCTTGGTGTTGAGTTCGTGGTGGGTTTTCATCAAATTCATCACACGCGGGTCGATCGTCGATACGGGTGTGCGGTCGCGGCTGAGCTCAGAGAAAATCCGCTCGGTGAAACCCGCCAGATCCGCACTGCGTGCGTCGCGCTCGGCCGCTGAGGAATCGTGATGCTCGACAGCCGCGGCGGGCAGCACCTTGCGTGCTTCCAGTTCCGCTTCGAGAGTCTGCAGGCGCTCACGCAGGATGTAGACCTCGCTCGTCAGTGCGACGATGGCGCCGACGAGATTGTCGTTCGGGAGCGCGTCGAGGAAGGTGGGTTCCCGCTCGAGAACCGGGCCCTCGAGCAACGCTTTGCGTTGTTTGGTGAGCTTGGGCATGTGCTATTTCTCGAACTGGTACAGATTCCAGTGATTGGCGTTCACCGCTTGCTTGCCGGGGCGCAGCACCGACCGATTGAGCCGCTCGAACGGCGTGATGCTGGCGCGCTTGAAGCCAACGTCACGCGCAATTGCATCGATCGGCGTGTCGTACCAGGGCACCGAGTAGGTCTCGTTGTTGAGCCAGGCGTGCGAACGCTGCAGCACGTTTTGGAATGCATCGCCCGGACGAACATGGAATTCGTGGCCGGCGAACAGTCCAGCGGGTTTCAACACGCGATGTGCTTCGCGCAGTAGCGCCGGAGTGTTGGCTGGCGGCAGCTCGTGCAGCATGAAGTTGAAGAAGATCAGATCGAAGTGGTTGTCAGGAAAGTCGAGGTGCTCGAGATCTTGCTGCGACAGGAGCAGCCGCATGCGATGCTCGCGCGCGCGTTGATGCGCGAGCTTGAGGCAGGGAGCCGATAGATCGACACCGTGACACTCGGATTCCGGATGCATCTGCTGCCAAGTGATCAGCGCCGCCCCGTGCCCGACACCCCAGTCCAAGACCCGCGCGTATGACTTCTTAGGCAGTGTGTCGAACAGCAAATGATAGATGCCGTTCGGGTCACCGTGCGAGGGCACCGTGGTGCGACGGCCGATTTCGTACGCGATGCCGTCAAGTTCATCGTGCGTGACGCCACCCGTGTGCTGGTGGAACGGCACGTATTTGAAATAGGCGGGCAAGTCGAGATTGGGGTCAAGACGCAACTCGTCGGCCGGAGCACTGGCGGTGGATGCATCGAGACGCGCGATCAGCGCATCGCGCTGCGCCTGCACGGTGGCGAAGATTCCAAACGACGGTCGGTGATACTTGAAACGCTGCAAGTGCCGAAACGCCCATGAGTACACCTGAAAGGGCAGCAACTCATCCAGCATATCTTCGGCGGTCTCGAGATCACGAGCGGCCGGTGGTGGCCCCGCCGCGCTTTCGTAGCGGGTGTACATCTCGGCGACTAGCGGGCCTTCCATGTAGTTGCGGGCGGCGCGCAGAAAAGCGTGATAGCTGCGGAAATCGCGGCTTTCCGCAACTTTGAGTGCGGGTTCTTGGGGCGGTTCACGGAGTACGGCGTTCATGGCACGACAGGTTGCCACACGACACGGCAGGGTGCCAAATAGCACACATGACAGAGCCAGTCGATGCGGAGATCATCGCGCCGCTGGGCAGTCCGCTCGGCGCTGCGGTGCTGGCCTGCGCGGATCTCGACCGCGCAGTGGATTTCTATGGAGAACGGATCGGTTTTGACGTCGGTCCGGTGCGTCACTGGGACGATCCAGCGTTGGCAGTGCTCGCGGCCGGACCGCCAGGGCTCGCGGCGCGCAGCTGCCTACTGACCTCGAGCGTCGATCCGGTGGGGCAGATTCTCCTGCTGCAGTTCGTCGGCGCGAGCGGCGCGGTGCTGCCGGGCCAGCCCATTCATACCACGTCGAATTCGCGCGGTGTCGGACTGGCGAACCTCAATTTCTACTCGGCCAATCTACGCGCTACGACGACCGAGTTTCGCGCCGCAGGATTCGAGTTCTGGACCGATCCAACGATTCACGACATGAGCGGTGCCGTGGGCAAGCCGATCGAGGTGCTATTCGATGGGCCCGATGGTGTTGCGATCAATCTCGTGGAGTTGGCCAGCACCGATCCGACAACGCGCATCGGGCAGATGCGGGCATTCGTCGAACGGCACGGGCGCAATCGGCGCGGCTTGACGCCGGTGGTCACGACTTCCCACGTGGTACGATCGATCGCCGCCAGCCGTGCGTTCTACGAGCGCGTGTTAGGCATGAAGCCGCTGATCGATGTTGAGTTGAACGCTCCTGAATCGAACGCCTTCCTGCGTTTGCCAACCGATGCGCGTACGCACATCGTGTTCATGCAAGGCAACCATATGTTTGGCAAGCTCGCGCTATCCGAGCCGCTCAACTATCTCGAGCAGTGCGTTGATCTTGCCGCACGAGCGCATGCGCCCAACCGCGGCTATCTGGCGCAGATTTTTGAGGTCGACGATGTCGGCGTCGCGTATTGGGCCTGCCGCGAGGTCAATGCAGTCGGTGTGACCGCACCGACAGAGTTGCAGATCCCCGGCTTCGGGCGCCGGCGCGGCTTGGTCGTGCGGGCACCGGGGAGTGGCGCGCTGCAGTGGCTGATTTCGCGCAATTTGGCACACACCGAGACGCGTCTCTAACAGATCGCTACGTCGTGGGCTTGAGGGCAGACCAAAGGGTCCACGCCCCAATGACGACGAAACCGGCGCCGGCAAGCAGCGTTAAATAGCGCGTGTCGACGAATCTGCTGACCCAGACTCCAGCTAACACGCCGATCGCCGAGGCAACGGTCAGCGCGCAAGCGGCCGCCACGAATACGCCCATTGGCGACATCGTGCCCCTGGCGGCGAACAGCATCGTCGCAAGCTGGGTCTTGTCGCCGAGCTCGGCCAGGAAGACCGTCCCAAATATCATCGCGAAAGTCTTCCAATCCATGCGCGCGCCACCTACCCACTATTCAAGATACGCGTAGCCGTTGAGCTCGCCTTCATAGAACCGCTTGATGCTCTGCGCCTCGGCGAGCGTCATGCGATTCTCGCGCACTGCACGTTCACAGTCGCGGGTCACGGCGGGCAGCAGGTCCGCCACGTCGTATTCCATGTATTCGAGTACCTTGTTAGCCGTGTCGCCATCGACGATCTCCTCGATCCACCAATCACCATCGTCGTGGAACCGTACGTGCACCACATGCGTGTCGCCAAAGAGATTGTGCAGATCCCCCAGCGTTTCCTGGTAGGCGCCCACCAGAAACACAGCCAGGTAGTACTCGTCGGCGCGCGTGATCTGATGCAGTTCGAGTGTGCGTTTGGTCTCGCGCGGACTCACAAAGCGATCGATCTTGCCGTCCGAATCGCAGGTGATGTCGGCGAGCACGCCCTTGCGCGTCGGCTTTTCGTCGAGGCGATGAATGGGCATGATCGGAAACAGCTGGTCGATCGCCCAACTGTCCGGCAGCGACTGAAATACCGAAAAATTGCAGAAATAGATATCCGAGAGAATGGTCTCGAGCGCCTCGAGTTCCTCCGGCACCTGATCGAGTTTGCGCGTCAGATCGCGGATCTTGGCGCAGGTTGCCCAATAAAGGCGTTCGGTGAGGCCGCGCATCTCGAGCGACAATAGCCCCAGATTGAACATTTGCAGCGCCTGATCACGCGCGACGATTGCGTCGTGATAGCACTCGACCAAGCGACGCTCGCTGACGCTGCGATAGGCATCGAGCAGGTCGCGCACGGGCTGTGCCAGTTCGCCGTCCTGGAATGATTCGTCTTCACGACCACTCACCTTGAATTGATCGAGCATCGTCGAGCCGAGCGTGTTGAAGATCAGTACGCTGTGGTGCGCCGCGACGGCACGCCCGGATTCACTGACGATCATCGGATGCGCAATGCCGCGCTCGTTGCAAACGCTTGCAATACGATAGACGACGTCGCTGGCGTACTCGTTGAGCGTGTAATTCATCGAGGACGAGAAGTTAGTGCCACTGCCGTCGTAGTCCACTCCCAGTCCGCCGCCCACGTCGATGTACTGCAAGCCCGCGCCCAGCAGCTTGAGCTCCGCATAAACATGCGCCAACTCGGTGATCGCATTCTTCACTCGTCGAATGTCCTGCAGCTGACTACCCGGGTGACAGTGCACCAACTGCAGGCAATCCAGCATGTTGCGTTCGCGCAGGATAGCCACGAGTTCGATGATCTCGGTGGTGAACAGGCCAAACTTCGATTTGTCGCCGGCCGAATCGCGCCACTTGCCCGAGCCTTCGCTCGCCAACTTCACGCGCACGCCGATCTTCGGTCGCACAGCGTACTTTTCGGCATGTTTCAGGATCAGCGGCAGCTCAGAGAAGTTTTCGACCACCGGGATGATTGGACGGCCGAGCTTGGTCGCGATGATCACCGCCTCGATGTAACTATCGTCCTTGAAGCCGTTGCAAATGATCAGGCGATCCGTCGACCCGGCGGTCATCGCCATCACCGCTAACAATTCGGGCTTGCTACCCACCTCGAGCCCGAAGCCATGGGGCGCCCCGTAACGATAGACTTCTTCGACCACCAGGCGCTGCTGGTTCACCTTGATCGGAAATACCGCCGCGTAGCGATTCTGATACTCGTTCTCAGCGATTGCACGATCGAACGCGTCGCGCAGATGTTTCAGGCGGTGCGCAAGGATGTCCGAGAAGCGCACGACGAGCGGCGCCGTGAACTCGCGCTCTTTGAGTCCCTGCACGACTTCGTAGAGATCGATCTCGCGTGTCGCATCCATGTCCGGTCGCACGACGACGTGACCGGCGTCATTGACCGAGAAATAGCCCTTGCCCCAGGCGTCGACCTGGTACAGGTCGATCGCGTCCGCGACCGACCAGCCATTTGCGTTGGCCTTGATTCTGTTTGCCACGAGTTTGCGCCCTAAATGCAAATGGCCAGCGCGCAGGCACGCCAGCCATGTGAGAGTTGAGGGCGTAACGATAGCAAACTTCATCGGCCAGTTGTGGGGCCGCGTCAGCGCGGCCTTGAGCGCGGGGTCGGCGGCGTGAGCCGGGTTCGAGAGCAGACGGTGCCAAACTTCAGTCGCTGTCAGGATCCGGAAGCGTGGTGCAGGCGACCCTGTTAGGTAGTAGCACAGGGACTGCCGTCGCGGCCGCGTCGCCGGGGCGATCGTCGC
>JAGRJB010000269.1:190-2074 GCA_020442965.1 Pseudomonadales bacterium | reverse complement strand
GTCGCCATCGCCAGGTTCGCGATCGCCATGACCGCCGTCGTGCCCTGGCTGTGCTCCGTCACACCCAGCCCGTAGTAGATGGCCCCGTTGTTAGCCCGCGCGTAGAGCCTCGCAGCATCTCGTATGTCTGCGGCGGCCACGCCCGTCACGTCGGCCGTCGACTCCGGCGAGCACTCCGGGCGAGACACGAACCGTAGCCACTGTTGGTAGGACGCTGCTTCGCATCGCGCCGCGACAAAATTGGCTTTAGTCAAGGTCTCGGTGACAATGACATGTGCCAAGGCGTTCAGTAGCGCCACATTCGTACCCGGCCGCAACTGCAAGTGGTAGGCCGCCCGACTGTGTGGCGTTTGCACCAGATCGATGGCGCGCGGATCGATCACAATGAGCCGTGCACCGTCGCGCAGCCGGCGCTTCAGCTGCGAGGCAAAGACGGGATGCGCGTCGGTGGGATTGGCACCAATAACCATGACTACATCAGCGTGCTGAACCGATGTAAACGCCTGCGTCCCAGCCGACTCACCCAGCGTATGCTTGAGCCCGTAGCCGGTCGGGGAATGACAGACACGAGCGCAGGTATCCACATTGTTGTTACCAAAAGCTGCGCGCACCAGCTTTTGCACCAGATAGGCTTCCTCATTAGTGCAACGCGACGAGGTAATACCGCCAACGGAATCGCGACCGTGCTCGCGTTGAATACGTTTGAACTCGCTGGCTGCGTAGCCGATCGCTTCGTCCCAGCTAACAGGCCGCCACGGGTCGGCAATGGAGCGCCGTATCATCGGCGAGCGAATGCGATCCGCGTGCACCGCATAGCCATGTGCAAAGCGGCCTTTGATGCAGGCATGGCCGCGATTGGCTCCCCCGCCGCGATCCGGTACCATGCGCACGACTGCGTCCTTGTGCACTTCCGCTACCAACGAACAACCGACACCGCAATAGGCACAGGTGGTCGTCACGGACCGGTCGATTGGCGACGCTGCATCCAAGGATTTTTCCGTCAGCGCGGTGGTCGGACAAGCTTCCACACAAGCACCGCAGGAAACGCATTCGGACTCCAGAAACGACTCGCCATTACTGGCCGCCACATGCGACTCGAACCCGCGTCCCGCAATCGTCAGCGCAAGTGTGCCTTGCACTTCGTCGCAGGCACGTACGCAGCGTGAGCAAACGATGCACGCGTTCGGATCGAAACTGAAATACGGATTGCTCGCATCGATCGGCAGATCCGTATGCCGCGCGACGGTTGCGCCGAACGGTGACGCCGACACACCCAGCGAGCGGGCTACCTCCCGGATTTCGGTGCGCGGCCTGGCGTCGACTCCGAGCAACGACTCTGGGTGATCCGAGACATACAGCTCGATCACTCCGCGCCGCAGTTGCTGTAGGCGAGCGGACTCCGTGCGCACCGACATACCGGCAGCAACTTCAGTGGTGCACGACGCCGGAAAGCCGCGACGCCCGTCGATTTCGACCAGGCACACCCTACACGACCCGAATGCCTTGAGGTTGTCGGTGGCACATAGTTTGGGAATGCGCGTGCCGATTTCGGCCGCAGCACGCATGATCGATGTGCCCGCGCTAACAGTCGTGGTGACACCGTCGATTTCCAAGGTCACGAATTCCGGACTCGCGCTGGCGGGCGTGCCGAGGTCGATATGATCAAGTGCGTGCATGAAAATCTTCCGCAAAGTACTTGAGCGCGCTGCGTACCGGGAGTGGCGTGAGGCCGCCCAGTCCGCACAACGATGCTTCGGTCATCGTGTCGCATAGGCGATCGAGCAGCTGCAGATTCGCTCCTCGGTTGTTGCCCGCGACAATCTGCGTGATCAACTCTACACCTCGGGTCGATCCGATGCGGCACGGCGTGCACTTGCCACAGGA
>JAGRJB010000269.1:0-166 GCA_020442965.1 Pseudomonadales bacterium | reverse complement strand
GCCATGTCGACGGTATCGTCGAAGGCGACAATACCGCCGTGACCGAGCAGCGCGCCCGCCTCGCCGAGCACTTCGTAGTCGATCACGATGTCGAACTTGCTGGCGGGCAGATACGCCCCGAGCGGCCCACCGACCTGCACGGCACGCAGCGGCCGACCGCTGGCCG
>JAGRJB010000268.1 GCA_020442965.1 Pseudomonadales bacterium | reverse complement strand
ATCGCGCAGCATTGCTGTGATACTCGCGGCGCGCCGCTCCGATAGCCGGTCGTTGTACGGTGCCGCGCCGACCGTGTCGGTCGACGCGCTCACCAGCACGGCGACTCGAGAATTTTCTCGCGCCTTGGCCACGATCTGATCCCAGGACGACGGTTGCACGAGGTGCGCTCCGAGATGGGCACCGGAATCGAAGCGCCACTCCGCTTGCGCGAGCGGCGGCCCGTTGCCCGGCGGGTCGCCACAATTCCGGTCGACGTCACATCGACAGCAGCACTGTGCTGCGCCCGCGGGCTGCTCGCCCCTCATCCAGTCGTAGATCCAATTGGTCAGCAGACCAAGCGGCAGATTGGCCGGAATTCCGGCGAACGCACCGACAAGTCCGTCCCGCAAAATCTTGACCAAGGCAGCATCGGTGCTGACGCCCAGGTCGGCGATCGATTTGATGGTACTGGCCGCCGCCTGTCCCGCGCCCAGACCGGCCTTGAGTGCTGCGTGCAGCAGTGAGCCGTTATCAGCAGCTGGATTATCGAGGCGTCCAGCCTGCAACAAGTTCGCGAGCTCTTGCGCTGCGCGTTGCGGCTGCTCGCGCGCGTGACTCAGGTAGTACTGGGCAGCGGCCTTACCCATCTCTTGCGCGGCGGCGTGTCCTTCACCCGCATTCTCGTAGACGCGAGCGAACGCTGCCGACAGGGGCTCACGTTGGGTCTCGAAGGGTGATTCAGGACGAACGGCCCGCGCTTCGAGACGTTGCAACACCGCGGTCTGTGCCTCGAGTTGCATGCGAATAGCGCGCAGATCGGTGAAGTACATCCAGGCGCCGCTCGCCACACATCCCGCCAGCGCGCCGATCGCAAGCCAGACCCAAGGTCTGCGATACGGGAAAAAGATGGCCATAGTACCCCCCGATCCAGTGCGTCGCGCCTCTAGCTATTCTCCGACCGACAATCTTGTGCCCATTCCATTGAGGAGCACAATCCCGCGTCCGCGCGAACTGCAGCACACGCACAATCTCGCCTTGCGTACGCGGGCACGACCGAGAAACGTAGCCGGCCGAAATCGACTACCGCGGTCACTGCGCCGGTCGTTAGATCGGTGTGATGAGATCGCTGGCACAACCGCTCGGCCCGTCGCGGACCGAGCGGTTGTCAAGCACATCATTCGTTGCGCGCCGTCACGTCCGATGGCAGCTTGGCAGCAAATTTGCGCTGATAGTTGGCCGTCAGCATCGGTTTGTCGACGTCCGCAACAGCTTTGGCGATCGCTGTGCGCATGCAGGCCCGGCCAGCCGCTACCTCACGAAGATCGCGCAAATTGTAGGGGCAGACGCTGCGCGCGGCGCCCGCGATGCGGCCATAAAGAGTCTCGGCACCGGCGGGCTTCGACAAATCGAGGTCCGCATAGCTCACCGTTACTGTCGGGGGTATATTGATCTGCGAGTCGGCGTGTGCAGTCGTGGTTGCGATGCTGAGCGTCAGCGTTGCCAGCACGGCCGCGAGTGTCGAGTTTTGAAGGGTGGCGTTTTTCATGACGATTCTCCTAAGCAGTCTGTTGGTTGGCGATGGTGAGTGGCAGAAGTGCTGCCGGCTCGGGAGTGATGTTGACCGCAACCGCGCCAGGTATCTGTCAACGTCCTGACACAAGCGCTCAAAACGATGTCACGGCATAACCGCAAGATCGCCACGATCCTGGCCGCCGATGTAGTCGATTACAGCCGTCTCATGGCTGCCGCCGAAGCGCCAACGCTGGCCGCCCTCAAAGTGCGTCGTGCGATCTTCGATCGCCTGGTCGATCGCTTCGGCGGTCACGAGTTCGGCAGCGTGGGCGACAGCTTGATGGCGCAGTTCGGCAGCGCGGTCGATGCGATCGAGTGCGCGCAGACCATTCAACGGGAAATTGCGGCGCTCAACGACTCACTACCAACCGTCCAGCGAATGTTTGTGCGCGTCGGTGTCAATCTTGGCGATGTGATCGAAGAGGACGGCGCTCTGTATGGCGACGGTGTCAACGTCGCCGCACGTGTGCAAGCACTGGCGGATCCGGGCGGCGTGCTCGTGACCGCGTCTGTTCATGAACAGGTCAAGAACAAGTTCGCAGGTCAATTTCATTATCTTGGTCCGCGCCGTGTCAAGAACATCCCGGACCCCGTCGTCATCTACGCGTTGCTCGCCGGTCCTGAACACCGAGCGCGCGGCGTCAAGGCCGCGCGCCGCATAGGGATGATCGCGCTGGGCTACTTACTGTGTGCGGCCGTGATCGGTTTCCTGGTCTGGCTGGTCGCACGCCGATTTCACAGTCCCGACTGGACCATTGCCGCGTTCGTCACGCTGGCGGCTATCGGCTTCGTGATCGCGATGCGGCGTGCCACCTCGCACGTTAGCCTCGGCGCACATTTCCGGCGGGTTCGCGTGCTGGTCGCCGCGAGTGCGGTGGCGTTGGCGATTGCTGCAGTTGTTTGGGTGTGGCGCGATGTTCTATGGCCGACATCTGTGACGATCGTGCGCCCCGAACCGCGCTCACAGCCGGCCGTCGCGGTCGCTGCTTTCAGGAACCTGGCCGGCGATCCGAAGATCGACTGGATGAGTGAAGGAATTGCGAATCTTGTGCGCGACGGTCTGGCCGAATCGAGCCATGTCGTCGTGGTCTCGCCGACGCGCTGGCAGACCGTGTTGCGTAACGCAGCGCCAGACGAATCAGGAGTTGTGGATGTATTCACGGCGGCGTCCAAATCGGGGATCGATTACGTGGTGTCGGGCGAGTTCCTCGCGGCGCCGGACGGCCTGGTGCTGACAGCGCGACTGTCAGACGTCACGGTGGGAGTAGAAATCGCGCCCTATCGTGCCAGCGGCCTCACCGCTCAGTCGTTGCTCGGCGAGGCAACGTCGCTCGTGCAGATGGCTAAACGCGGTCTCGGCGTTCCTCACACTGAGACAGTCGCGAGTTTTTCGACCGACCTGGCCGTGCATAACATGGCGGCGTACGAAGCCTACTTAAGTGGTATCAACTACTTCCTGCGCTTCGACTATCGCGCTGCGGAGCAGTCACTGCGAGTGGCGTTGCGGCTTGCACCGGATTTTCAAATGGCGCGCTACCGGCTGGCGCACGTGCAAGTTGCCAGTGGCGACACCGAAGCCGGTCTCGCGACGCTCGCAGAGATTCCCGACGACGCGCCGCTTACCCGCCGTGAGCGAGGTTACGTTGCCGGTGCGCGCGCGCTGTTCGCCCGCGATGCCGGGCGCGCGCAGGCCATCTATAGCAAGCTGTTGCGGGAGTTTCCCTACGACGTCGAGGCACGCTGGCTGCTGGTACTCGCATACGATGTGGCGTACGAGGATGAAAGCGCGGTCTCACAACTCCGGGTTCTGTTGAACCAAGAACCGCAGAATGATTATCTCTGGAGTTACCTCGCCGAAACCTACTTGCGGCTCGGCAAGTTCGATCTGGCGCGGCAAGCACTGGATCGGTACCTCACCTACAAACCGCGTGACCCGTTCGGCTTCACGGTGCTCGCCGAACTGGATCAGCTGAGCGGCAATCTCGATGGTGCAGCCGGTCATCTTGCACACGCGCTCGAGCTACAACCGGACTTCTCGACCGCGCGACTCGCTCTAGCTCGCAACCAGGCGCTGCGTGGCCGGACGACGGACGCCTTGACTTCCTTGAACACGCTAACCACTGCCGCAGACGTCCCGCCCGCTGTGCGCATAGACGCGGCCTTCGATCTCAGCGGATTGTTGCGCGGCTCGGGGCAGTTCGCTGCCGCAGCGCGATCGCTGGCGGATCTGCAGAAACAGATCGACAAGGAGTATGTACGCGCCGCGATGGCTTTGGCGCAACGCGGCGAGGCGCTGGCCGAACTCGGGCAATTCAAACGAGCAACGACGCTTATTGACGAGGCGGTCACGCGCGCGCCGGGTGCGCCGACCCGCTACCTGTTCGCGCGCGCCAGGCTGCAGCTCAAGCAAGGGGATGCCGCGGGCGCGCGAGCCACGGTGCAGCGAATCACCCAGCTGCCGCCATCACAGGATGGCGCCCAGGATGAGGTGTTAGTGCGCGAAGATGCCAACAAGGCGGCACGCTTCATGAGCGGAATCATCGACCTGGCAACTGGCGACACGGTGCGCGCCGCAGCCACGCTCGAGTCCGCTGTCGCGTTGCCGGGCTACCAGTATTCGAATTACAAACTAGGTCTCGCACGAGCCTTGTTAGCCACGGGGCGGTTCCGTGATGCGCTCGCCGCAGCGCGTGCGGCGGCCAGCGAGCGCGACATCAATGATATCCGGCTCGATCTGGAAATCGACCGTGCGCGCGCCGTGCTGCTCGAGGCTGAGATTCTGGACGCGATGGGCGACCGTTCGGCCGCGCGCAAGCGTGCCCGCGCGTTTCTCGAACTCTGGCACGCGAGCGATCCCGGTCAGGCAGACCGAGTGCGGGCCGAACAACTGGCGAACGCGTCGACCCGCTAGCGCGGTACACGCCGCACGCGTGCGGCACCGCCGGAGCCGGAGCAGCTGATAGCGCCATCGCGTCCATTGCCATCGAGATCACGATAGATCAGCGACGGCGATGGGCAAGTGCGGCCCGATATCGTCTGCGTGAGTGGCAAGTCGAAGTCCACGAGCATCTGAACACGCGCCTGGTTCGACAACAGGCGATAACCCATCAGCCTGAGATCGGTGGCGGTGAATTGACCGTCGTGATTGCGATCTTCGATGAAGGTCGGTGCGATACCCTCCACCACGACCATGCGGATGTCCAGCTCGAACGGCGAGTACGACGATGCGATCGCGCGTAGTACATCGTCGGCGTTCTTGGGTGATGATTTGAAGTGCAACTTCTCGAGATCGCCGCTATCGACTCGCCGCAGGTAGTCTATGTCAGGGTCGTCGACATCCAGATCGAACATCGCGATTGGTTCGAACATGCCGGCGACGATCTGCATGGTAGCGGTCAATGCCGAGCCGCCGTGCCGTATTAGTAGTTCCTGCGAAACACCGTTGACGAAACCCGCCATATTGCGAATGACCGCTTGCGTCTGATCGAAATTCGGATCGAACACGCGCGCGGCCCCAAGGTTCGACATGACGACGAGGCCTGGCAGATCGTCATCCGGCCCGAAGCCATAGCCATCCAGCAAATCGCCACCCGTCTGCGGGCGCCGTACCGCGTTGATCTTGCCTGCCGTATCACGCAAGTAAGGCGTGTTTAGCAGGGCGCCGGCGACGTAGAGGTCGTCTACGAGCCGCTCGCGAACTTGAAAGTTGCCCGTGTTGGAG
>JAGRJB010000267.1 GCA_020442965.1 Pseudomonadales bacterium | reverse complement strand
AGCTGAAAGTGGTGCGAGCCGATCGGCGGCGGATCGATCTCTTGCGCGTGACGACTCCCCGCGATGTGATTCCGCCCGAAGATCGCCCGCTCGACGGCTCCGGCTGAGAGCATGGCGCGCGTCGAGTTTCCCGTGGTCGGTGGGCCGGAAGGCCGCGCGAGCCGGGCGAACGTAACTTCCGCAGGTCTGGCATACCTGTTAGCTGCCGGCGCGGGGGCTGCGCTGTCGCTGTCGTTTGCACCGCGTGGCTGGTGGCCATTCGGCATACTGGCACCGGCCGTGCTGATCGCGTTGTGGGACGGTGCCACGCCACGCCGCGCCGCGTGGACCGGCTTTTGGTTCAACGCGGGCACTTTCAGCGTGGGTACTTACTGGCTCTACATCAGCATCGCCGGTTTCGGGCAAGCGCCGGTTTGGCTCGCATTGCTCCTCATGGCGGGCATCAGCGCGATCATGGGTGCGTACCACGCCGCGCTGGGCTATGGGGTGGCACGATGGTTTCCCGCACCTGGTGTGCTGCGCTGGATCATCGTCATTCCGGCGGCGTGGTTGTTAGTAGAGTGGCTGCGCGGCTGGCTGCTGAGCGGCTTTGGCTGGTTGAGCGTGGGCTACTCGCAATCCGATACCTGGCTCGCAGGCTTTGCACCAGTGGGTGGTGTGTATCTGGTCAGCTGGATCGTGCTGCTGTGCGCGGGAGCGCTGCTAACGTTGCTGCGAGGTGACACGCGTTCTCAACGGGTAGCGGCGAGTGTGCTGGCGTTGTCGTGGCTCGCAGGTTTCGCGCTCACTCGAGTCGTATGGACCGAGAGCGCTGGTGCGCCGCTGTCGGTAGCTATTGTCCAGGGTGCCATCCCGCAGGACATGAAGTGGCTGTCCGAGAATCTGCCAACGACGCTCGCGCGCTACCGGGATCTGTCACGCACTGCTTATGGGGCCGACATCATCGTCTGGCCGGAATCCGCGCCGCCCGATCTCGCTAACAACTTGGCGGAATATCTCGGCGGGATCGCCAGCGAAGCGGGTGCGCGGGGCTCGTCGTTGATCACCGGGGTGGTGCGCGCGTCCGACGATGGCAAGGAGTACTTCAACTCGGTGCTGGCATTCGATCGCGAGATCGGTTGGTACGACAAGCATCACCTCGTGCCATTCGCCGAGTTCTTTCCGGTGCCGTCGTTCGTGCGCGGCTGGTTACGCTTGATGAGCTTGCCGTATTCGGATTTTACGGCGGGCGCGGCCCACCAGAAGCCGCTCGAAGTCGCGGGGCAGCACATTGCAGCGAGCATCTGCTATGAGGATGCCTACGGCAGTACACAGCTCCCGGAGATGCGCCAAGCGACCTTGCTGGTGAACGTGACTAACGACGCATGGTTCGGTCACTCCAGCGCCCGCTATCAACATCTGCAGATTGCGCGGTTTCGAGCCCTCGAAGTAGGTCGTTTCATGATCCGTGCGGCGAACGACGGGGTGTCCGCTGTCATTGGACCGCGCGGCGACGTCACGGCGCGCGCACCAGAGTACACGCCCACGGTTCTGCGGGCCGAGGTGCAACCGCTCAAGGGACTGACACCGTATGCGCGGGTGGGTAACTGGGCGATCGTTCTGTTCGCGGCTTCGTTGCTGGTTGCAGGCGCGCTGTTCAGCGGGCGTGGCCGCCGGTCCGCAGTCTCGCTATGATGCGTGAACTTCGAGAAATGTGAGCGGTCTATTGCGAGCGGCCCTAGAGACCGCCAGCCGTGAGAATCCACCGAGGACTTGAAAAATATGTCGGATCAATCGTTTATGCATCGCGTCGCCAGTCTGGCGGTCGTCATTTTCGCGCTCACGGCCTGTTCGCCGCAGTCCTCGACCGCAGCCCCCGCAGCGCAGGACTCACGCTCCAGCAACACCTCTTCGGTCGCAGTACCGACAGCCGCGCCCAGTGTGACCGCGCAGGCGCTGCCTGATTTCGCAGGCTTGGTCGAGCGCTATGGACCAGCCGTCGTGAATGTTCAGGTGGTCGAGAAGCGCCGTACCGTACAGATCCCCGGCATGGATGAGGACAATCCATTCGGTGAGTTCTTCCGTCGTTTCGGCATGCCGATGCCACGCAATGAAGACATGCCGCAGGCGCGCGGCGAGGGGTCGGGCTTCGTCGTCTCGGCGGACGGCTACATTCTCACCAACGCGCACGTGGTGGCCGACGCCGAAGAAGTGACGGTCAAGATGACGGATCGCCGCGAATACACCGCCAAAGTCATCGGGGCGGATCGCCGTACTGACGTTGCGCTCATAAAGATTGACGCCAAGAATCTGCCGGTCGTCAAATTCGGCGATCCCAGCAAACTACGTCCGGGTGAATGGGTGGTGGCGATCGGCTCGCCGTTCGGCTTCGACCATTCCGTGACCGCCGGCATCGTCAGTGCAGTGGGGCGGGCCAGCTACGCCACCCAGCAGCAATACGTGCCCTTCATCCAGACCGATGTCGCGATCAACCGCGGCAATTCGGGTGGTCCGCTGCTGAACACCGATGGCGAAGTGGTCGGCATCAACTCGCAGATCTTCTCCAACACCGGCGGATTCATGGGTGTCAGCTTCGCGATTCCGATCGACGTCGCGATGCGCTCGGCCGAACAGCTCAAGGAGAAGGGCTACGTCGCCCGCGGCCTGCTCGGCGTGAACATCCAGGAAGTCACCCGTGACATGGTGAAGTCGCTCGGCCTGGCCAAGCCGGGTGGTGCGCTGGTCAGCGGATTCAGCGAAGACAGCGCGGCGAAGAAGGCCGGCGTCGCGCTGCAGGACGTGATCACCGCCTTCGACGGCAAGGAAGTGCGTTCGTCGGCTGATCTGCCGCCGATGGTCGGTGCGCTGCCGCCGGGCACCAAGGCCCGCCTGACCGTCAATCGTGCCGGCAAGACGCGCGACATCGTGGTCACCCTCGGCGAGCTGCCGCGCGACGCCACGGCCGCCGCCTCGACGGGCCGCGACGCCGATGACTCCG
>JAGRJB010000266.1 GCA_020442965.1 Pseudomonadales bacterium | reverse complement strand
GCGGTTGCGCCGATCCACGGAACTCGCAATCGACAGACTTTGCGTCAGACGCCAAAGAACCGCCGCACCGACGTACTTCTCGGTGACGTCATACGACTGGCCGTTGATCGAATCGGTGGTCTGTCCCGCAAAAATTTGCACCTGACTGCGGGGCGTCAAGCGCCGCAGAAAGGCCGCGCGCAAATCAGACGTATCGCGCTTGAGCTGGGTGGCAAATTTGTAGTCTTCCTTCGAACGCCCGTAGGACAGGGTCAACTCTGTACGCGGCCGACGGTAGTTCGCGTCGATGCGCGCCGTCGTCTGCTCGAATGGCTCCGCCGCCGGCAGAATGAGATCGTCCGCCAGGTCGATCGTGTCGTTAATGCGGAATCGCTGTCCCTGATCGCCGGTCACAGCGAATTGACGCGCACCAGAGAGCGTCACCGTCAGCGACGGCGACACCTGGCGCGACACATTGGCGCGCAGCAGAGGCCCAGATTCGTTGTTAGTGTTGCCGTCGATCTGCGATAGGCCAGCCTCGACAAAGAAATTCGTCCGGCTGGTCACCGACAGCCAGCGCAGATAGTACTCACGGCGATCGAAATCCGCCTGTTGCACCAACGGCGACGGTTCGACATTGAACTTCTCGGTTGCAACTGCCAGGGACAGCCGCGACTGCGGGCTGAATGCGCGGGTGAGTAGCCCGCGCGCAAGATAACTCTGGCTGTTGAGCGTGGAATCCCGGCCCGCATCGCGGCGTGAGTAGCGCAACTCGGCGGTCGCGTCCATCGTCGGGCTGAAGCGCCAGCGCAGATCCGGTCCGGTCGTGAAGGTGTTGTAATTCTGCCGGTTGTCAGGCGAGGTTGGCAGGCGGAAATTCTCGCGCACCTGCGTCAGAGTATCGTCCACTACCCAGAAGAAGCGGTCTTCACGGATCTCGTAGCGCGCGTTGAGATTACCGCCACCGACGAACTGATCTGCGTCCCTGACGGCATCGAAATAGTGATACATCGACAGATCGATGCCGCTCGCCAGCTGCAGCCGTCCCGAATCACGATTGGCGACTAATTCGACCCCGACAATGCCGAGCAAACTCGAAGTGCCATTCGACCCCACGCGTTCCACGTTGTCGGAATAGCCCGCGCCTGTCTTGACGATGAAATTGTAGTCGCTGGCCTGGCCGCCGCCGGCAGTCTGCCCAACGGCCGTGGAAACACCAGTCGCACACAGCAAAACCGCGGCTGCTAGCCGCCCGGCACAAGTCGATTTCATATTGCTCCCGCGCGCCAACCCTTGCGCTGTGGCTAGAAAATGGATTGCGGAACGACCAGGACGTCGCCAGGGCGCAGTTCGAAATTCTGGCGCATGTCGCCGCGCTCCAGTAGGGCGCCGAGCTTCACACGTATCTCCTTGGTCTTGCCGTTCTCCTGCCGCACGATCCGCGAACGATTGGCGGAGGCGAAGTCTGTCACGCCGCCCACCAGCAATAGAACGTCGAGCACTCGCATGCCGTCGCGATAGGGAACCGCCTGCGGCACCTTCACCTGACCGACAACCTTGACCTGCGAAAAGGCGCTCAGGGCGTTGCTGACGATGATATTCACCTGCGGCGTGCGCACGTACTCGCTGAGTACGGTCTCGATGTCGCGCGCGAGCCTGGTCGGCGTCTTGCCGACGGCAGTCATATCCTCGACGAGCGGCGTCGAAATTTTGCCGTCGGGGCGCACGGGAACCGTGACCGACAGCTCCGGATTGCGCCAGACGAAGACCTGTATCGTGTCACCGGGTCCGATGATGTATTGATCGCCATCGACCTCACCGGTCGCTTGCGCGGGAACTGCGGTGTTGGCGGGCTTCGCCGTAGTCGTTGCGGAAGGAGTCTGCGCACAAGCTGTAATCACCGCGAAGGCGGCGGCGATGAGGGCTGCAAAAATCCGTTTTGGCACGTTGTGCCGCGTGTTCTTCATGAACTGGAACCTTGGTCTGGTGAGGATTCGGACGTAGACGCGCCCACCTCGCGGTCCCGCGAGGTCGGTCGTTCCAACGTGTCTTGTGTGCAAGTCGTCTGCTATGCAGGAGGCAGTTATTCTCGCTCCCACCTGCCCTTGCCGCAACCACTTCAGGTTGTTTCTTTCGACGCATTGGGCAGGAGTGCGACCGACTCCCGGGACCCTGCGAGCGGATTGCACGGCCTATCTGTGACCGACTTGGCAGCTCGCCGACGGGCGGCCCCGCCGGGCGGTTGATCAGCTGCCGAGATTACTGCAGTGCGACGATCGGCTGGCCGAGACGCGAATCCTCGCGGACACGGGACGGGATCGGCAGCATGCCGTGCGCGGCCAGCACGTCGGACATCGAACCAAACTGGAAGTCGTTGAGCAGGCGGCGCAGCCGCCCCTCGCATCGGTCGATGTTGTTGTAGTGCCGCAGGCGCGACAGAAAGTTAGCTTGCACACGAGGCTGATCGACGTCGATCTCCCAGGGATGCACGTAAAACACCAGTGGCCGATCACCCTCGCGCTCCACCGACCGCATGCCAGCCCGTGACAGCCAATATGGGAACAACCGGAAATAGCCACCGCCCGAAATAGGCACCCGCAATCCGGCCACTTGGGCGACAGACAGCGGCACTTCGATCAGGCTGCGCCCCGAGGGTGCGCGCATGCGGCAGGGCCCGAGCGGTGCACCCGGGATGCCGTAGTTGTCGTGATGGCTGACCGGAAAGACGCTGGAATCGTAGGTGAATCCAAGATCGATCAGCGTGTCGAGCGCCCACATCGAAACCTTGGTGATCGAAAAGCTCGCGGCGCGATAGCCGTTGACCGCCTTACCCGTCAGGTCCTCGAGCAATTCTTTCGCGTAGCGAGTCTCGTCGGCGAACTGCTGGCGGGTCTGCCGGTACACCAATTGGTGGGTGTGTCCGTGACAGGCAACCTCGTGGCCGGCGGCCGCAATATCCCGCACGAGTTGCGGCGAACGATCCGCGACCCAGCCCAACACGAAGAACGTACCACGCACGCTCTTCTCGGCCAGCATGTCGAGCATGCGATACACGTTGCGCTCGCAGCGATACTCGAGCTGCGGCCAGGCCTCACGATGGATGGCGTTCGCAAACGCTTCAACGTGGAAGTAGTCTTCAACGTCGACCGTAAACGCATGAATAGGTTGCTTTCTCATCGTTAAGCTTGCGGCTTGCTCCGGGACCTTGCAGGGAGTCGCTTGGGGGTTTGCATCGATGGCTTTCCAATCGTTCACAAGGAGACCTCATTTTTACGTAATAGCAAATCCCCTATTCGTGTAGTGTCGGTCTCTTTTACGGTCCAAAGCCACGGGTGGCGTTGCATATTCAGTGTGCGTGTTTCGCAGTTCTTGCGATCGCCGCAGCACTTTTACCGACCAACCAAAAACGGTACCTGCCGGTGTGACGTGGCTAACCTTTCGATCGCATGCAAACCGGACAAGCAACGCGCGTCCGGTATGCTCCGCGTCCGCGTGACAGGACTCTGATGAACATTCGAAGATCGATGGCAAAGGGCGCCGCCTGGATGGTGTTCGCCAAATTGGCGGAGCGCTCCATTGGCCTCGTGAGCACGCTCGTGCTCGCGCGCCTGCTCATTCCGCACGACTTCGGCATCGTCGCCATGGCGATGTCGTTCGTCGCTCTGCTCGAGCTGCTCTCGGCGTTCAGCTTCGACGTCGCGCTCATTCAAAAGCAGACCAAGGCAAGGCCCGCGATGGACACCGCCTGGACCTACGGCATCATCACGGCCATCGTCATCGCGGCACTGATGGTCTTGTTCGCGGGTCCGCTGGCGACGTTCTACCGCGAGGACGCCCTCACCGCCGTGATCAAAGCCCTCGCGCTCGGATCTCTCGCGCAGGGCTTTCAGAACATCGGCGTCGTGACGTTTCGCATGGACATGCAGTTCGACAAGGAATTTCGTTTCCTGATCGCCAAGAAGCTCATTGGATTCGCGATCACGATTCCGCTCGCGTTCTCGATGCGATCTTACTGGGCGCTCGTCATCGGCCAGGTGGCTGGTCGGTTTGCGGGCACCATCCTGAGCTACACGATGCAGTCGTACCGCCCGCGCGTGTCACTCGCGGCCACCCGCGAGCTATTCAACTTTTCCAAGTGGGTATTCGTCCTCAACTGCGTCGGCTACGTCAAAGAACGATCGTCGGACTGGATCATTGGGCGTTCGAGCGGGCCGATCGCGCTCGGCACGTTCAATATCGCTTATGAGCTCGCCAGCCTGCCGAGCACCGAGCTCGCTGCACCCATCAACCGCGCGGTATTCCCGGCTTATGCCAAGCTCGCCCACGATCTGCCGGCGTTGCGGGGCGAATATATTTCAGTCATCGCCTTGTTGTTGGTACTAACAGTCCCTGCGGTGCTTGGTCTCGCTGCGAGCGCGCCACTCGTGGTACCGGTCGTGCTCGGCGACAACTGGCTGCACGCAGTGCCGGTCCTGATGTTGATGTCGTTCTTCGGCTTCACCAATCTCCTGCAGAGTAACGCACAGGCCGCATTTCTCGCGATCGGCCGCCCTGACGTGCCGACCAAGTTGCTCGTGACTCAGGTCATCCTGCAGATTGCGGCGCTGATTCCGCTCACGAATTCGATGGGAGCGGTGGGCGCCGCCTGGGCATTCGTGCTGGTCGCGGTAGTGATGATTCCCGTCAGTATCGGCGTCGTGGTACACATGCTCGAGTTGCGGCTGCGCGATCTGCTGGCAGCCATCTGGCGACCCATCAACGCGTCACTGATCATGTTCATCGTGGTGTACTGGCTCACGAGCAAGCGGGCGGCGCGTGGCTCTACCCTCGATCAGGCCGGCGATCTGCTGTTTGTCATCGTCGTGGGCGCAGCTATCTACGTGGGCCTGATGGCGCTCTTCTGGCAGTTGAACGGTCGGCCCGACGGCCCCGAACGTCAGCTGCTCGACCGTGCGCTCGGCCTGTCGCGCCGCTTTCTGAACTGGCCACGCCCGCCGACGTAGTCAAGCTTGCCGCGCGTGCCTACTTACTCCTTGCCGGAGAATCGTCCGCGACTCGACGCAGCCAGATTTCCCGCCAATAGGTATTGGACGCGCGCGGACAACCCAGGCGTCCAGGCGTGAATTCCGCACGACAAAATACGTTGTCCAACTGGATACAGGGCGACTTCATCGACACCATTTTGCCGCTCTTTTCGTCGATCAGTTTATTGACGCGCTGCTGCACGCGATAACGGTGGCCGGAGTATTTGAGCATCTCCGGATCGTAGCGCATGCCACGGTTGAAACCGTCAGCGGTGATCGTCGCACTAATCTCTTCGGCAGATTTCACTTCGACCAGCTCGCCCGGCTGCAGATCGAGGATTTCGGTGGGAGTCCGCTGCCCCGGCTCGATCTTCCCGACCATGATCGGGAACGGCTCGCCGCCGCGCAGCTGCTGGAACTTGTTATAGAACTGCAATAATAGGCGGTAGCCGACGCCACGCTGCAGCAGCGCGGCGTAACCAGCCCTTGTCAGTAGTTTGAACATGTGCCAGATGCTGTGATTGCCGCTGGTCACATCCGCCAGATACTGCCTGATGTCCCACGTCGACAGATCGTCGCTCGCGTCGTAGATCGCGGTGGTCTGACAAACATAGGTCGGGTTGTCTGGTGGGTCGTCGACGCGCGCAGCCTGCAGGACACGCTCGACCGTACAATTGGCGCCAGCGGCAACGACCGGCGGCGGCTGGTCATCGTTGGCGCGTTTCAGCCAGGCTTCCTTCCAGAAGAAGACGCAGTCTGCCTGACAACCATCATGGGCGTGCCCGTCACAACGGCCGCCTTCGAGATGCACCGTATCGTACATGCGTCGCCCGCCGGTACGATGGACGCTCGAATCGCAAGTCTTGTGCGCCGCTTTGTAGACGCGCATGCGGTGCCCGCACAGCGTGAACATTTCCGGCTGAAACGGTAGTCCGTCGAGACGCGCCTGGGCATCGAGCGTCGCCAGAATTTCTGCCTGACTGCGCACGATGACCCACTCGCCTGCGCGCAAGCCAAGGCTCATCTGCCGTGATAGATCGCCGCGTGGCATGGACTTAGATGGTCCGAGCGCGGCGAATGAAGTGTGCCGACGTCATGTGGAGTCAATCTCAAGAGGATACGACGATGGTCCGGCAATCGCCCCGATCGCGCAAGCACCTGTTTGCGCGCGCGGCTAGAATCCAACGCTTGAGCCGGCGCTGTGCCTTGTCGCCAGCGTCGATTGAACATTATTCTCGCCGTGCGCATTGCGCATGCGCCGCAAACCTGCTGAGTGCAGACAAGGGGCCGACAGCGCGATGCAAGTCTGGCAGCGATTCAAGCAAGCGCGTGCAGAATATGGCACGCTCAATCTGCTGCTGTTCGCGCTGCAGCGCTCGATCCAAAGGATCGCGCCCACGGCCCTGTTCGAACGGCTATACGTCATGCGCCAGCCCGTGGCGAGCGCCGCGTCTGCGCCGAGCCGCCGCGGTGCCGCGATCGACGTGATCGCGCCGCCACCCGATGACCCGCGCCTGACATTGATCACGCGCCTGCCGGGCGAGCTGGCAGCGCGTTTTGCGCAGCGGGCAGTCTGCCTTTGTGCCGTCCGCCAGGACGAGTTATTAGGATGGCTGTGGTTCGCCGAGCACCGCTTCAAGGAATTCGACTACCCGCTCGAATTTCACCTGCCGCCCAACAGCGCCTGGGATTTCGATGTGTATGTCATGCCGCGCGCCCGTCTCGGCGCGGCGTTTCCGCGACTGTGGGACACGGCCGCGACCAGGATGCGCGCGCGCGGCATCACCCACAGCTTCAGCATCGTCTCGGCTTTCAATCCAATGTCGCGCACATCCCATGAGCGCCTCGGCGCTACCTCGTTGGGCAGTCTCATGATCATTCGTCTCGGCTCCTTTCAAGCCGTGCTGACGCGTCGCTTCGGCATGCCGCTGCGGTGTTCGCTACGACGCGACTTCCGGGCAAGCGTCAGACTGCGAACAGATCGTTGATTGTTAGTAGCTGGGTGGCGGGTGTCAAGCGGTCGAGTTCGGCGCGAACCTCCGCAGTGTAAACCGGATTCATCAAAACGACGTGCCGCGGCAGGGCCTCTGCCAGGACTGCCGGTGCGCGGACCGCGAGCGCACTGGCGGGCAAAAAATGATCGTGACGATCCGGACTGAGGTCGACCGCAAAGGCAGTTCCATGATCGGCGCCGAGCGCTGTTAGGAGCCCAACGGTCTTCGACGCTCCCTGCCACAGCACGGGTGACGCGCCGTCGGCGCGCAGCGCCGTCAGACGATCGCGGCAGCGAGCCACCATACCCCGCACGCGCGCGCCAAAGTCGATCGCGGCAGCGACGGCGCCAGCGACCTCATCCGGCCTG
>JAGRJB010000265.1 GCA_020442965.1 Pseudomonadales bacterium | reverse complement strand
ATGTCGGTGGCGATGACCAATTGCGGGCCGGTCGGCTGGGTCAGCGATCGCAGCGGCTACCGATATTCACCGCTCGATCCCATCGCTAGACGTGCCTGGCTGGCGATGCCAGCCGCATTTCGCCAGCTTGCACTAACTGCCGCGGCACACGCCGGCTTCGGGGAATTCGATCCTGACGCCTGCTTGATCAATCGTTATGAGCCCGGTGCACGCATGGGAGCGCATCGCGATGCCGACGAAACCAACTTCGAGCAACCCATCGTCTCGGTATCACTCGGCGTACCGGCGACGTTCGTGTTCTACGGACTCACGCGCGGCGGCAAGGGCCGACCTGTGGCGTTGACCGACGGCGATGTCTTGGTGTGGGGTGGACCTGCACGCTTGCGTTATCACGCGGTACGGCCGGTCAAGCCTGCACAACACCCACTGACCGGATCGTTGCGCTATAACCTGACGTTTCGGCGTGGTCGATGAGGGGCGAAGCACGATGGCAACCAATGATCTGGAGCGCGCGCTGCGCAAGCTCTGTCTGGCGTTTCCACGAGTTGCAGAAAGGCAAGCGCACGGCATGCGTACGTTTCGGGTCCAGGGCGGCAAAGTGTTCGTCATGTATGCGGTCAATCATCACGGCGATGGCCGAATAGCCCTCTGGCTGCCAATGCCGAGCGGCGCGCAAGGCGAATACGTGACTGATGAGCCGCGGCACTTTTTTGTACCGCCCTATGTTGGACCGCGTGGGTGGTTAGGCGTACGGCTGGACCAGGGGCTGGCGTGGGATCGTGTCAGGGAACTGGTGCGAATGGCATACGAGCAGATTGCGCCCCCGGCGCTGGTCGAAAGCGTGGGTCCGACACCTAAGTCGCCCGCGCCACGGGCGCGACCGAGTGTGGCGGACGTCGACCCGGCTAACACCCCACGTGGCCAGCGTGTGCTCGCGACGATGCGCGCCGTTTGTCTTGCATTGCCCGCGACCAGCGAAGGGACGCAGTTCGGCTCACCCGTATGGCGCGTCGGCAAGCGTGTATTTGCAAGGGCCTACTGCCAGCACGAGGGGTGGCGCGCGGCATTCTGGGCAGGCACAGACCAGCAAGCGTTGCTGACACAGGATCCGCGCTACTCGATACCCGCCTATCTCGGACACAACGGCTGGATCGCGCTCGAGGTCGCGCGAGCGCACCGCGTGACCGAGCTGCGTGCACTAGCGCTGACGAGCTACCAACACTTCGCGCTCAAACGAACGCTGGCACGTCTCCACAAGTAGTAGCCCTGGAATGACTGTACCGTGGACTACAAGGCCGGACGGGGTTTCATGTCGCGAGACGTGAATTAGTATGGCCTCAGAGGGAAAGGCGGCGCTACGATACGCGCGCTACTGAGAACGTCTCATAAGTTCGATCGAGGGGGGGATGACATGAGCAGAGTTGACCGAAGTCTCGGCTTCGGCGCGGCAGCTTGGGTGCTGGCCACCGCGCTTCTAGTGATTAGCCCGATATCCGCGCCTCCGGTATTCGCTCAGAATGCGCCGCAGGTCTCCCAAACCAGCGGCATGCTCGATGAAGTGATGGTCACCGCCCGCAAGGTCGAGGAAAACCTCATGACCGTGCCCCTGGCGATAACCGCGTTTTCCGCCAAAGACATCGAGTCGCAGGGCATCAAGCAGCTCGGTGACATCATGTTGATGACGCCAAGCTTCTACTTCGTCAACCAAACGGGTTCTACTGGCCGGAACGATCGCTCCAGCACTGCCCTGGTGTTCCGTGGCCTATATCTCGGGAACAACACCGGGCTGAACGCTGGTGGACAGCTCTTCGTCGATGGCGCACCCGTGATCGGCGCCCAACCACCTGCGATCGTCGACGTGGCGCGCGTTGAAGTATTGAAAGGCCCGCAGAGCGCCTACTTCGGGCGCTCCACGTTCGTCGGTGCTATCAACTTCGTCACGATCGAGCCGGGTGACGAGTTCAAGGGCAAAGTCTCGCTCGAGGGCGCCTCCTATGGCACGCGCGATGCGAGTATCAGCGTGGAGGGTCCGCTAGTCGCGGAAAAATTGACTGGGCGACTCACGTATCGTGATTCCAAAGTCGGCGGGCCCTATGCCAATAACGGCGTCATCGGCGGGCGCTTGGGCGAGCAAAAGACACAGTCGATCTCGGGCTCCCTGGTGTACAAGCCGACTGACCAACTCAAGATCAAGGCGTATGTCAACGCGTTCAAAAATGATGACGGCCCGCCGGCGGGAGGCGCGCTGAAGTCGAGCGAGTTCAACGGGCGTATCGCACCAGATGGTACCTGCGTGCCATTTTCACAAGCCCCCGCCGGGACCGCTGCGCTCGGTCAAACCGCCGGTTCGCGCGCATCCTTCGGCTACTTCTGCGGCACGGTGCCGCAAGCAGACGAATATGCCGCCCACGTCATTTCGGGCGACTACGACACCGCCGCTGCCGCGACGCAGAATGCGCTGTTCAATCCGGACCCAAACTGGCTCGTCTTCGATCCATCGTTTCGCACCAAAGGTGGCTTTAGCCGTAAGGCTTTCCAGGCTGATCTTAGAATCGACTACGAATTCGCCGATGGTTACAACCTGAGTGCGCTGTCCGCGATGCACAACGACAAGACCCAGACCCTGATCGATCTCAATACTCGCGATGGTCATGATCGGCCCAACCCGCTCTATGCACTCAACCCGGCGACGCGGGTCCCCTGGCAGCAGTTCCTGCTGCTTTCGCAGGGCAAGTTACGCGACTGGAGCCAGGAAGTAAGGCTCACCTCACCCGCCGATCAGCGGCTACGCTGGACCGTCGGCGCTAACTACCTCAAGGCCGGTTCACCCGGTGGGACAGTCTACGGCGAATCGGTCGTTGGGCCGCTGTTCGTGGCGTCGATCACCAGGAACGATGTCGAAACGCCAGCGGTATTTGCCGCCGCCTATTTCGATTTCACCGACGCTCTGACGCTCAGCGTCGAAGGACGCTATCAGTGGGACAAGATCAAGGCCACGCCGATCGTCGGCGGTAACGGTCGGGTGGTCACCGGCGCGGCAGCGAATCCGTTGCAGGCAACCTTCAAGAGCTTCGCACCGCGCATCTCGATTGACTACGAATACGCGCCCAACTCGACATTGTACGCACTGTTCTCCCGTGGCTACCGGCCCGGCGGATTCAACCCAAGCCTGGCCACTTCCTCGCAAGCCACCATCGACGCGCTGCGCGCCATCGTGCCGAATGCGGGCGTCACCTATGACCAGGAGCAGCTCGACAACCTCGAGGTCGGCGTCAAATCCACCTGGCTCAACGGGCGCGCACGCACGACGCTCACGCTCTACAAGGACAAGTGGCTCGACGGCCAGGTTCAGAACTCGATCCCGGTGGTCGTCACGGGAGTCGCCAACCTGTTTGGAATCACCGTCAACAACGGCGAGGCGGAGCTGAAGGGCGTCGAATTCGAGGCTCAGTTGCAGGCCACCGACCATCTTCGATTGTCGGCAAGCTTCGGACTCAACAAGACAGAGATCAAGAGCTACGGGTTGGGCGACGGCAATTGCGCAGATTGCAATCTGATCTATGGGAAATTCAGCGGCGCGATCGGCCGGCGCCTGCCCACTACGCCGGAAACGGCCTGGTCGTTCTCCAGTGACTACTCACATAAGTTGCGCGAGGGGGTTGACTGGTTCGGGCGCCTCGATTTCCAGCGTCAGGGCGCCAAGCTCACGGATTTCGCCGGCGCGACACAGGTCGGTGCCTCTAACAATTTGAACGCGCGGTTCGGCGTGCGTGGCGAACATGTCACCGCGGAGGTGTTTGGTACCAACCTGACCGACAACAAGGTTCTACAGACCGCGCTGCTGGGCACCGATGCGTTCACGTTCATCTTGCAACCCACCAAGAGCGAATTGCGCTTCTCGTTGCCGACACCGCGCGTGTACGGCGTACGCATGACTTACAGTTTCTGACGCGCCTGTCAGTGATTGGTCGGCAAGAAGCGCGCGTGGATGGCGAGAATCTTCTTCACGCCCTCGGCAATGTGCGTGCTCGAGAGGGTCGTGCCCGAAATATTGGTCACGGCCTCGGCGGGATTCCATTTGCCATGGGTCTTGCCGACGAACTCCGCGCGCCACGCGGCTGATGATGGCCCGCAAAAGCCCTCTGCACAGACCAGGATCTCGATGCCACTGACGGCGCCTTGGGCATCGATGGCGACGAGGTAGGTGACGATGTCGTTGAGGCCGTAGACCTGATCGAGAAACAGCCACCCGCCGCCCTCGACCCGCCACGCTTTGACGGCGGGCCTGAGTGCCGGCACCCGATAGACAGATTTCAGGCGGTCAAAGTCTTCCTGACTCAGTTTGAAATCCGATGGAATCAGCTTGGCGCCGGGAGCGAGCTTCTGCTGCGCCGCCTCCAGCGTCTGAATATCCATCGCCGGCGCGGGCTGGCTGATCGCCATAGCCGCTACGGGAACTAACAGAAAGCGCGAGTACATGGGCGTGATCCGAGCGGACCGGTGCCGTCTGCTAACTAGCAGGCAGCACCCAGGTCCAGTCCCCGTCAAGCATTGCGAACTGCGTGACGAGCCCCAAACCCGGGCAGGGCCGCTGGGGTAGCCTTGTTGATCGTGAATGCACGCTTGGCGATTTCCTGCGTGAAATCGAGGCCGTGGTACTCAAAGCTCCAGACCTCGTTGTTCCAACGATGATCCCACCAGCGCCCGTACATGTTGCGCGCCGGCATTTTGGTGCCACCGCTCAGAAAATCGACCGGATAGTAAACGCCGCCCGGACGAGTGACACGTTCCGCCTCGACGATGACCGCGCGCGTGATATGGGCGGGCAACTCGTGGTGCATGATGTAACTAACCACAATGTCGAAATAGCCGTCCGGGAACTTGGTGTCCTCAGCGAGACGTTGCGCAAAGTTGGCGCCGATACCGAGATTGGCGGCACGCATGTGCGCGTAACGCACCATCGGGCCGCCGATATCGATACCCCAGACCTCGGCATCCGGGAAGCGCTCCTTCATGGCCGCGGTCATCTGGCCGACACCACAGCCCATATCGAGAATCCGCTTTACCTTGCCGTCTTGCGGCAGAGGAATACGCGCGGCCGTTCCCTTGTGGATCTGGTCCTGCTCATTGTGACCGATCACCCCAATGTAAAAGCTGTTAGTGCCATAGTGATACATGTGACCGGCGAACGGATCGCCGACGTAACCACCTGGCTGAATATGGATCTCGTGCCGGGTGTAAGCGGGAACATCCATGCTCGGATTGAGCTCGAGTGCGCCCGGTCCGGCCCGATCGGCAGCGTCCATCTCGCTCAGATACTCATCGGCGTGTCGATGGAAGTGATCTTGCAATGACTTCCAGGTAACTTGCTGATTGGCCAGCCAGGCCTTCGACGCGATGTTGATTGCCGGCTCGTTCTCGACCAACGCGATCAGTTCTTCTTTTGTCAGAGGTGTGGTCGGGTCGATGCCGTTGCGCGCCAGCACGCGCTCCAGTGCATCGTTCGACGCCTTGCGAATCATCTTGCCATGCATCAACCGAAAGCCTTCCGTAAAATCCTGTTGGCTTTCGAGATCCAGCGTGCCCAGGCGCTCGAGTCGCCCAACCATACCGCGCGGGTCGTAGTTGCCGGCGATTTGCCCCGCCGCCTGCGCGGCTGCGGCTGCGGCCTGGCTCTTCAACAGACTGCCGAGCGCAACCGAAGCTGTAGCGGCACCGAAAAATGTACGACGACCGATCATGATGTGATCTCCTCTCGCAAGCGCACGCTTTGGCGCCCTACGGACAATGGGGTGTTAGTCACGCGCTGGGTAGTCGGCGCCGACGCCGCGTATGCCGTCGTTGGCCAGCGAGCCGAGTGTCATTTCGATGAAGCGGCCACGCTCCTGCTCCCACGCTGCGAGTTCCTGCTCGGTGGGTTGGTATTTCTCGACCATTTCAGACGTGACGCCTGCCTTGGACATGACCGCTTCGAGCACCTTCAAGCGGCGCTTCGTCGTCCACATCTCGGACCCCATCGCGATCACGCACGACACCAGATTGTCGAGCATCGGGTTACCGAGAAAGACGCCGTTCTTGACGTCCGACGGTATCGCCTCGACGGTGTAGGTTTGTCGCTTTGTTTCTGGAGTAGTAGCCATAGTCGTAGGCTCCTTGGCGCAAACGCCATGTGCTGAATCGGAAAGTCGAAAAGGCCGCGACGCGGCCGACCCGAACCCCTCGCGGCCCGGCTGTCGGTACCGCACGCTCTGACACTATGGCATTCTACGCTGCAGCATGGTCCAGCGCGCACTCAGAACCCACAAATGTCCGTCTGTCGGAGTTCTATAGCGTCTCGCGGGCTGGCCATAGCTCCTACCACGACCCAGGTGACCGTGGAGCGGGCGCGGCCGCTACTCGGAACGATTGTTCGCGTTTTCGTCGGCGGTGTTGCGGCCGCCGTCGCGCACCGCTACATCGACGCAGGTTTTGCAACGATCGCTGAACTGCACGCTCTGATGAGCTTTCAGGAAGTTGGTAGTGACGTGAGCAGGCTCAATCGTGAAGCCGCGCGCGAAGCCGTTACTGTCAGCTGGCATACCTACCAAGTCGTGCGGCTGGCGTTGCAGATGTCCGCTGCATCGTGCGGTCTGTTCGACATTACGACGGCGGCACGCCTCGTCGACGACGGACAGCTGCCGCGGCCCGTCGATGCTCCCGCGCCGCATCCCGCGGCGTCGTGGCGCGATATCGAGCTGATCGAGCCCGATCGAATCCGCTTTCACCGGCCGCTGTGGATCGACCTCAGTGGAATCGCGAAGGGCTACGCGGTCGATCGCGCAATTGAACGGATGGCGAATGCCAATGATGATGAGTCTTTGATCGCTCGTGTCAACGCCGGTGGCGACTTGCGGGTGCATGGACCGTGGCGCGATCGGGCGCTGCTGCGCGTACCGCATCATCCGCCCGAGCAGCTGCCCGTGATCGAGATCGCTGATGGGAGTTTGGCGAGCAGTGGCGCAGCGCCGGCATCTTTGCAGCCAACGCAATCCGCGGCACGCGGATCACATTTGAACGGTCGCACACGTGAACGGGTCGACAGTATGCAGTTTGTATCAGTCGTTGCCCCGCTTTGCGCCGTGGCGGATGCACTGACGAAAGTCGTGTTAGCTGATGCGAGTGCCTCTATTGAAATCCTGAATCAGTATCGAGCGGCTGCCTTTCTCTTTCACGCGCGCGATGGCTGGCGAACGCTCGGATGCAGCGATTGAAGCGCGCCACGAGCAGCGCGCGCGTCGGCGTCTTGCCGAAGAGTCGCCGTCGAACCCTGTACGTGATTTCGATGGGCACCTGGGTCACGGGAGCCGTATGGCTGATCTATCATTACTTCGTGACGAGTGTCGATCAGTTCGGCTTCGAGAACGTGCACCCCTATCAGCACGGGTGGTTAGTAGCTCATGGCGTCTTTGCCGTGGCTGCGGCCTGGATGTTTGGTGTGCTGTGGCCCAATCACGTCCTGCGCGGCTGGAAGGCCAAGGTGCGACGAACCTCGGGCGGCTGGTTGTTCGGCGTTGTTACCTGGCTCATGCTGACCGGCGTCGCGCTGTACTACATTGGTAGCACCGAGTGGCGCGCATGGACCTCGCTCGCGCACTGGATCGTGGGGCTCGCTACGTTATTGCCCTTCTTGATCCACTGGTATACCCGTTCACGGATCGATATGCCCTGACGCGTACATCGCAACGTCGTGGTACCCGATCGACTGCGCGAGTTGCCCGATTGCAAAGCCACATGGCGCGCGTGCTAACGCGAGGTATAACCGTCGCCGTCCAGCCAGATCACCCCGGGATCGCTGACGTCGGTGACGATCATGCGCCGCTCGACACGGCCATCGGCATAATTGAGCGTGAGCGTGTAACCTTCGATGCGGTAGCGGCCATAGCGATCAGGCGCACGACCGGTCGTGACTACACTGGTCGTTGTACCGGCGCTTTCGTTGCTGGTGGAGGAGCCGCTGCCGCCACCGCTCGCGAAATTTCCCGCGCGATCGAAACTCAGCGTCGACCAGACGGCGATCGCCGCGTTGCCGCCGATCGCCAGATTGCCGCCGCCCGACAAGCGCCGATAAGCGCCCACAAGCTGGTAGCCCGCCGGCAACCGATCCAGGGTCTGGGTATAGGTGATCTTCTGCCAGCCCTTGGCCTGCAGAATTTCGATGGCTTTGCCTGAGCGACGCCAGGTGGTCCAGCTTTTGGGATGCGCCGCCTTGTGGGTCGCGACATCGGTGATCGATTTCAGCGCAGCCATGTCACGCAGCGCATCGCCGGACTTGAACAGCACGATCGGCGTCGGGTCGAACGTCAGCATGCCGCCATAGCCGACGCGGGTCCTGGTGTCGAACCCGACCGTCTCGATCGCGTTGCTGAGGCCTGATGCGCTGCTGGCGGCGGAGTTCCCGGCCGCCTGTGCGATCTTCGGATTGGTGGCGAGGAAAGCTAGCGAGACCGCAAGGACGGCTATTGTGCTCTTCACGTCAGTTACCTCGTTGTCGGCAGCAGCGTGCCAACAAAGATTGTGGTCGTACGATTGCGCGCCAGCAAGTCGCCGCGCCTGCCGCAGCTTGTTTGACAGAGCACGCATTTTTATGCAAGACTTCTGGGATATTATGCACGCGTGCCCATCGTTATGCTGAACGATCACCAGCGCGAAACGCGCCGCGCGGCCATCGTGCGCCTGCTCCGCCAGGCGCCGGTGCGCAAGCAGGCGGATCTCGCGCGACTCTTGCAGCGTGAGGGGCATGCGGTCACTCAATCCTCGATCAGTCGGGATCTGCGCGAGCTGGGAGTTCTGAAGGCGAGCGATCGTTACGTGCTGCCGGGCGATGCCGACATCGCCGCGCGCACGCGCGACAACTTCAGTGCCCTGGCGCAATTCGTCCGCGACGTCCGCACAGCAGGACCGTCGCTCACCGTGGTGAAAAGCACAGTCGGTGCGGCGCAGAGCGTGGCGGCTGCCATCGACAAGAGTGAGTGGCAGGAAGTCGTCGGCACGGTATCGGGCGACGACACCCTATTCCTGGCCACCATCGACGGCCGCGCGCAAGCGCGCCTGGTCGAGCGTCTCAACCGTATCTTCCGAGTCTGAGCTCAACATGACGACTAACAAAGCCCCACCTGCGGGCGCCAAACCCATCGTGCTCGCCTATTCCGGTGGTCTCGATA
>JAGRJB010000264.1 GCA_020442965.1 Pseudomonadales bacterium | reverse complement strand
AGCTGGCAGCGATTCTGATGCGCCGTAATTCGCGATTGGCGCCACCGGTCGCGCTGTTCGTGGCCGAGGCGTGGTTGCGGCAGACGGACGCAGGCTATCGACTAGCAACCGATCCGATGCACCGCCTGATCAATCCGGTGTTGTACCGCCGCGATGAAGCTGAGGCTTGTTGGCGGCTGATCGAGATCCCGATGCTGCTGGTTCTCGGCGAGCAATCGGAATATCTGCCCGCCCTGGGCGCCGACGCGACGGACGAGCACTTGCACACGATAGTCAAGCGACTTTCAGTCGTGCGGCTGCCGAGTGTGGGTCATATGTTGCATCATGAGGACCCGGCAGCGGTGGCGGCAGCGATTCAACGGTATGTAACGGAGCGGTGATGAAAGAACAACGCGCAATTGTCGCAACAGAGTTCGGCCAGATGCATGCGCGCCTCGCGGGCGAGGGCGGCGTACCGCTTGTGCTGCTGCATATGTCGCCGCGCTCGAGTCAGATGTGGACGCATTTGCAAGCGGTTCTGGGTCGCCGTACCGTTGCGCTCGATCGCCTCGGCTATGGGTTTTCCGACGCGCCGCCGCGCACGCTGACGATGCGCGAGTACGCCGCAGCGGTTGTGCAGGCGCTCGACGCGCTCGCGGTCGACGAGCAATTCGATATTCTGGGAATGCACACTGGCGCGCTCGAAGCGATCGAGGTCGCGCACCTCGCGCCAGAGCGGGTACGCAATATCGGCATCGTCGCAATTCCGATCTTTACGGCGGCGGAACGTGAGCATGGCATGCAGACGTTCGCTCAACTCAAGGTGGTGCCCGTGGAAGATGGCTCGCATCTCGTCGCGGCATGGCGCGCACGTTTTCAGTATCGGCAGTCGCCCTACGATTTGACCGATGTCGCGCGCAGAATGCTTGACTACCTGTTAGCGCCTTATCCAGGACAGGCATACGTTGGCGTTTTCAGCTATGATGCAGCGCCTCGGCTAACGAGTTTGCGGCACCGGCTCGTCGCGTTCGTGCCACATGACGATGTGTACGAGATGTCGGTGCGTTCGCGTGCAATCTTGCCGGTGCAAGCCACCTATCTTGATCTGCCGGATTGCGACATGGATCTGTTCCTGACCGCGGTGCCGCGCATGGCGGCATTGCTGGACGAATATCTGCCGGCCGGCAGGGAGTGAATCCTATGACTGTTAGGCGAAAGTACCTCGATGGACGCTATGGGCAGTTGCATCTGCGCATCGCTGAGCCGGTTGCTTCGAGCGGGCGTCGGCCGGTGGTTTGCTTTCACCTGAGTCCCGTATCCGGGGCGATCTACGAGAACTTGCTCGTGCAGCTGGGGCAGGATCGTCTCGCATTGGCGCCCGACACGCCGGGCTACGGCGCTAGCGACGGACCGACCGAGCCGCCTTCGATCGAAGACTATGCGACTGCAATGGCCGAAATGCTCGAGATACTCGCGATTCCGGAGGCTGATTGCATTGGCTTCCACACGGGCTCCAAGATCGCCATTGAGCTCGCGCTGCAACAACCTCGCCGTGTCCGGCACCTGGTATTGATTTCGACGCCTATCTACACGCCGGATGAACTGCGCGCGATGCGAGTTGAATTCGCACCGATGACGATACGTGACGACGGTAGTCATCTGACGGACTATTGGCAGGAGTTGATGCGTTGGCGCGGGCCGGGGCAGACACCTCAGGACTTGATGCGCTATTTCGGTACCCACGTCAGCGGCGGCGAGCGCCGCCACTTTGGTCATCGCGCCGCGTTCCAGTATTCCAATGCCGATGCGCTGCCTCGCCTCGAGCAGCCGGTGCTTGTTTTGAACAATAACGATGACTTACAGGAGTACACGCGGCGTGCACTGCCGCTGTTGAAGAACGGTGCCATCCTCGAGCGCGCTGACTGGGGTCATGGCTTCCTCGATCTGCACGCCGCTGAGTTTGCCGGTATCGCTCGCACGTTTTTCGACCGCGCGACCTGACACGCCGACGCCTGTTGTACACTCGACCGCTCCACTTCGAGGCGCTGTGTTACACCCCATGCATCCTCTGCAAATCACGTACCGCTATGCGAAACGCATCGTGGTGGCGCTTGTCGGTGGAACGGTTCTGCTGGCGGGAATCGCCATGATCGTGCTGCCAGGGCCTGCGGTCGTCGTGATTCCCATCGGTCTTGGCATTCTCGGCCTCGAATTTGCCTGGGCTCGCGCCTGGCTCAAGCGTGTCAAGGAGAAGGCTTCGCAGGTCGCCGAGGCGGTACGCACGCGCAACGGGCGTCAAGCCACGGCCGTGGTGCCGCCGAATACCGACCGATGAACCGGCCAGTGGCATTCAGTTAGCTCGGCGCGCGTGGCCGCTGCTCACCAACCCATGCTGTAGTAGGTGATCGTCCGTCGGACGTTGTCGCGCACCCACAGCTCGAAGTTGCGCAGATGCTTGAAGCGCTGTGACAGCCGCTCGGCCACGACATCGGGAATCCGCTCGAGACTCGTGCCAGCGTCGAGCTCGCGCTTGGTTTCCGCCAGCAGCGCCTCGAGATATTCCCGTCGTTCGGTCAAACGCGATTTCGGCGCGACCGGTATCCCATGGCCACCGACGTAGCTTTCAAAAGGCTCTGCCTCCAACTCGTGCAGTGTGCGAACCCAATTATGCAGTGAGTAGTCGGGGATGAACGGCAGCGGCATGCCACCGGCAGTGCCGAGGTCGACAATGAAGGGTACGTTCACGTGTTCGGGTGTCATCACGATCAAGCAGTCGCCATGATTACGGCCGTAGTACCGCAGCCGCAGCGTGTGATTGCCCAGCGTCAAGTCGTGGCGTGGGCCCTTGAATGTTCGATCGGGCCGTACGATGTCCGGGTTCGGTAAATCGTCGAAGTGCGCGAGGCAGTTCTCATGACTGACAAACACCGCGCCTTCATCCTTGAAGATCTGGCCGCCGCTCACGTGATCCCAATGCTCATGACTATAGACCACGTACTTGACCGGCAGCGGTGTGATCTTGCGGATCTCCTCGCGCAGCACGCGCGCGGCGGCCGGTTGGATCGGATCGGTGACGATCACGCCTTCGCTGGTCACGAGGAAGACGTTGCGTATTCCCTTATAGCGAAACGTGTAGTAGTCGGGCCCAATCTGCGTGACATCGTGGCCAATGACTGGCGCCTTGAGCGCTGTCGGTGCCGTGACCTCGACGGCGAGCGTGGCGCCGAACATAGCAGCAGCTGGGCAAGCTGTTAGCAGCAGCGCACGCAGGATAGTCACGAACATCTGGTTCACTCCGCAGTACTGTCAAAGAAGGGCACCAGCTCCTCGCCCCAGCGCGTCATCGCATCCGGCATCTGGCCGAACGGGAACTGCGGGAAGTCGGCAGCCGCCTGACGCGTGTGGTCGATGTTGGGATCCCAGCGCGGTGCGACCAGAACAGCGGGCGTCTTCAGTTGCTTCAGCTTGCTCTTGGTCGGATAGGCGAAATGCGCCTGGTAGGCCATGCGCCACATTTCCGGCGCCTTGAATATCTCCATGACGCGCGCGTGCACCATGGCGGGATCGATGTAAGGCGGCTTCCAGATGATGCCTTTGCGCGTGCGGTCGTACCACGGCCAGAACAGACCTTGATCGCGCATCAGCATCCACGCGTGTGGCAAGTGCCCGCCGTACCAGTTCGGCTTGATCTCGGGCGTGTAATTCTTCTTTAGTTCCGCCGTGAGTGCGGCCGGGAAGTACAGCAGGTCGGCCAGCGCGAGGTGCGCGACACGCTTGGGTGCAAGCAACGCCAATTCGAGCCCCACCAAGCCGCCGCCCCAGGTGCCGATGAAATCGCATTGCTTGATGTCGAGTGCGTCGAGTGCTTTGAGCAGAGCTCGCGCATAGGTTGTCACGGTGATTTTACCGGCCGGCAAGGTGTTGTCCGATTCGCCGTGGCCAGGTAGATCGATGGCGATCACGGGCCGCAGGCCGATGAACGACTGCGCCAGGGGTTTGACGATGTCGCTCGAGCCCGCCGCGTCATGTTGCACGATCACGGGTCGTCCGACAGCGTCGGTATTGCGGCGGATGCGCAGCTGGCCGCCGGCTACATCCAGCATCTGTTGCCACATGCGGCCCTTGATCGGCGCAGTGTCGCGCAGCTTCGGCGCCGTTGTGAGTTTGTGCTTGCGCAACCAGCGTCCGATCAGATCGAGCGTCTCCTCGGCCGTGCCACCCGCTGCCACCGTCACGCTCGCCGTTTTGGCCCGGATGCGCGGCAGATGCGCCGCGAGCACATCGGTCGTGGCGGCGGTGACGAGCACCGGCACGCGCATTTCGCGCAACGCCTGATCGCTACGCATCGTGAACGCGGCGCGATAGCCGACGCGGTAGTTATCGCCGGAGCGCAGCATGTCGAGCGCGCCGGCCTGCAACGCTGCGGGCGACGGCACATCGAAATCGAGCCGATCGGCGAGACTCTTGCGGTACCACGGAAAGAAGATCGTCTGCTCACGCATGCGATTCCACAGCCACGTCAGATGCGAACCATCCCACTTGGGCTCGAGTGACGGTAGGTAGTTAGCGAGAATATCGGCGCGATCCTGCTCGGTCAGCAGTACGTAACCATTGGCAGCCGCACAGATGATGCGTTCCGGAAAATGCTGTGCGAGGCCGGCCGCCACCATTGCACCGGTGTGAAAGCCATAAACAGCGGCCTTGCTGACGCCAATGGCATCGAAGAACTCGATCTGTGCCTGGGCGAAGTCGGCAACTTCGGCGCGTTCGACGCCGAGCGGATCCGAGAGCCCGAATCCTGGCGTATCCGGCGCGATGCAGGTGAAATGGCGCCCCCAGCGCTCCATGGTCGGCAGCATGTCGCGCGATGACAGCGGTGATTGGTGCAGCAACACCACGAGCGGTCCGCTGCCGCAACGCCGGTAGTGAACCTGACGGTCACCCCAGCGGCCGTCGAGAATCGTCGCGAAATGTCGGGTGATCTTGGGTGTTGCCATGGGAGACCTCGTAGCGATGCTGGTTGCAGCCAACATTCCGGTGGCCACGCGGCGCCAGTTGCGCCACGGGACAACGTTACCAGCTAACATGCACGCTCGCATCTATGCAGACCCAGAAAAGTTCGCCACCTAGCGGTGAACGCCGGTCGCCGGCGCTCGTTGCCTTGTCGCACCGACCCTTTGCACGCTTTGCAATCGGGCGTTTGTGCGCCACGCTGGCGTGGCAGATGGTGGCCATCGGCGTCGGCTATCAACTCTGGCACATGACCGGCGATCCGCTCGATCTCGGGCTTGTGGGTCTCGCCCAGTTTCTGCCGTTCATTTTGCTGATCTTGCCGTCTGGGCAGGTCGCGGATCGCCTGGATCGGCGCGGCATCATGGTTGCCGCGTACTTGCTCGAGTTATTAGCAGCGAGCATGTTGCTCGTCTTCACGCTGACCGAGAGCCGGGCGACCTGGATCGTGTTTCTGGCGGTCTCGCTCGTCGGCGTCGCGCGTTCCTTCTGGATGCCCGCGAGCCAGGCAATGACGCCGAACCTGGTGCCGCCCGCGGCTTTTCCGGGCGCATTGTCGGTCAACGCGATGCTCTTTCAGGTCGGTGTGATTGCGGGCCCTTCGTTGGGCGGACTCCTGGCGATCGCCGGTGTTGCATGGGTCTATGGTGTAGCGCTGGCATTGCTGGTAGCGAGCACGATTCTCATGGCGAGCATTGGTGAGGTGCGCGTGCGCACCGCGGTCGTCGCCTGGCGACTGCGGGATGTGCTCGAAGGATTGCGCTTCGTCTGGCACAAGCGCTCGTTGTTTGGCGCGATTTCACTCGATCTGTTCGCTGTCTTGTTAGGTGGCGCGACCGCGCTGCTACCGATTTTCGCATCCGACGTTCTGCATGTCGGACCCGCAGGCTTTGGAGCGTTGCGCACCGCGCCGGGAATCGGTGCCGCCGTGATGGCGGTGTGGTTAGGAACACGGCCGATCGATCGGCACGCAGGCAACTGGATGTTCGGTGGCGTGGTCATATTTGGTCTGGCGACGCTGGTGTTCGCGTTGTCTACGAGTTTCGCGGTCTCCTTGGTCGCGCTGGTTCTTCTCGGCGCCGGCGATATGGTCAGCGTCTTTGTCCGTCAGCTGTTGGTGCAGTTGCAGACACCCGACTGGATCCGCGGCCGCGTGAGCGCCGTCAGTTCGATGTTCGTCGGTGCCTCAAACGAATTGGGCGAGTTCGAGTCGGGGCTCACGGCGCGCTGGTGGGGTCTGGTGCCGGCGGTCGTAGTCGGCGCCTGCGGCACCCTGCTGGTCGTTGTCGCGTACCGGTGGTTGTTTCCGCAGCTCGCACACCTCGACCGCTTTCCGGCGCCTGCCACTGAGCCGACACGCGGTGACCGATTGCAGTCGGCCGGGTAGCGGCGACTGCCCGGCGCGTGCACGATTTTCTGCGCCGCCGGAACCGTGCCCAGCCGGCGTTGTCTTATCTCGATATTGGGGGCTCCGTGGCATACTGGGAGCGTTTAACGGCGCAAATCCCAGGGCGTCGTCGATCCGTTCGTCGTCTCGCCTTTGACGGGAGAAATACCATGGCGTCAGTGGCACATTCTATTCGTCGCTTTGGCCCTTGCTGGAGCGTTGTCTTGGCAAGCGCGGGCCTGCTCGTCCTGTCCGGCTGCATGCATGCGCGCACCGAGGAGTCGCGTCAGCTCTCGACGCCGATTTCCGCTGCGGAGGCCATCGTGGTGTTGGCAAAACCGCAGGTCGAAGGCGCGCCGGCCGAGGATCGCTTCATGGATTGTCTCAGCGATCATCTGGCGCAAGGCCGCAAAGCGATCAAAGTTCACGGCAACGATGCATTCGTCGACAAACTGTTTCCCTGGTTCGAGCCCGGTACGGCGCCCAGCAAAGCCGAAGCGGTGACCGCCCTGCTTGCGCGACCCGGAGTCAGCGAGCGCATTGCGGAAACCGGCGTGCGCTACGTTGTGTGGCTGGACGGTTCCACGCGTAAGACCGACGGCGGCGGAAGCCTCGCTTGTGGTGCGGCACCGGGTGCGGCGGGCTGCATCGGCTTTGGCTGGTGGGAGAAGGAGTCTGACTACGAGGCCACGATCTGGGATCTGCAGCGAGCCAGGAGCGCTGGTACGGTTGGCACCAATGTCACGGGTACTTCCGCGATCGTGGGCGCCGTGATCCCAATCCCGTTCATCGCGCGTGTCGAGGGCGCCGCCTGCGATCGGCTGTCGGAGGAGCTACGCGCGTTCTTCACGGCCGGCCAGCCTGACACCGTCCCTGTGGCAGGGCCTGGGGCAAATTGATGCAGCGCACGACCGACCGGCCATCAGCGTTCGTCGCTGGCGTAGTACTGCTGGCGGCGGTCCTGGCTGCGGGCTGCGCAACGCCGCCGGCCTCCACGCCGGGCGTTCCGAGTCCGCCCAGCCCGCCGCGCGAACCTGCCCCGCCCAGTGCCCCGAGTCAACCCAGTGCCCCGAGTCAACCCAGTG
>JAGRJB010000263.1 GCA_020442965.1 Pseudomonadales bacterium | reverse complement strand
CTGCGCGACGGCAAACGTGCGCACGCGCCCCGGCAACGCGAAGCTGAAGACACTGACGGCGGAGCGTATCCAGTCTACGTCCGTCACCAGAGCGATTTTCTGCCACGACGCGAGGTGCTTCAATCCGATCCGGGCATCGTCCCACATTGCCACCAAATCGTATTTTTCGAAGTCGGGGCCGATCTGGTAGAGCAGCCGAAGCTTCCGACCGCCCGATGACGCGGCGTCGACGGCCGGCATCAGCACCGACTCGTAGTCCTTGGCGGTTACCGTGCCGCTCAACTCGAAACCAATCACGCCAGCCGGCAGTCCGGAAATTTCCTTGATCATGGCTTAGTCTCCTGAGGGGGCGGCAGTCGCACCAGGCCAGTATGGACCTCACCCCCAAAAGTATGAAATATCGACACAGCTTCCACGCGGGCAACTTCGCTGACGTCCATAAGCACGTAACTCTGGTAGCCCTGCTCGATGCACTGCTGCGAAAGGATGCGGGCTTCCTCTACGTGGATACGCATGCGGGGCGGGGATCCTATGCGCTGGATCCGGCGCAGGCGGAATGGCGCGACGGCATCGGCAAAGTACTGGGTGCGACGCCCCGGTCGCCAGAGCTGGTGCGTTGGTTGGCACTCGGCTGTCCAAAGCCGGCGACCTATCTTGGCTCGCCCATGCTCGCCGCTGCCGTCCTGCGCGAGCTTGATCGCGCAGCGCTCTACGAATCCGACCCGGTCGAATGCGCCGCGCTGCGCGAGTCACTGGCGGCTCGGGCGCGCACGCACGTAGCATGCAGCGACGGCTATCAGGCAATCAAAGCGTTGCTACCACCGCCGCAACGACGCGGACTGATTTTCATCGATCCACCGTACGAAGAACCCGCGGACTTCGAACGAGTTGGCGAGGCACTAACGAATGGACTGCAGCGCTTCGCGACCGGTGTATTCTGCGTATGGGCGCCCATCAAGCATCTCGACGATCTGGAGCGCTGGGTCACACGTCTTGCACGCAGAATTACCAGACCACTGTTGCTGTCACAGCTGTGGCGTGCGCCGCGCGACGCGCGTGCAAGTCTCGCCGGTTCAGCGCTGTTGATCGTCAACCCGCCGTGGCGGATCGAGGATCGCATGCGTGCGTGGCTACCAGAGCTGCAGCGGATTCTCGCTGACAACTCAGGCGCGGGATCTGCGGTGAGCCTCATCGCGCCGCCGGCGGTTTGAGCGCGACCAGGAAATTCTCGAGCACGGCGTCGACGTCGCCGACGCCGTCGCGCGCCAGCACGGCGACCGAACCGCCCTGCACCGGCGCGATGACACCCGTATAGGGTGCTTCATCGAAGCGCTCGCGCGCAGCGCTATATTCGCCCGGCAGGATCATCACTGTTACCGGCCCGCGCGCGGATTGCACCACGAGGTGCGGCACGAACTTGCCGCGGAACCAGCAGCTCTGCGCATAGCTAACAACCGCCCCTGGCGCGAGCTCGATGCCCGACTTTCGCAGCACGAGCGCAAGTGCGGAATCGGGGACCGTCGCGGTACTGCGCCAGCTTGCCGCCTCGCCCTCAATGTGTGCCACGACGTCCGCAGCGAGTGACTGATCAGGCCGTGCGGCCCACAACAAAATGCCAATGGTCACTGCCAACACCAGAGAAGCTGCGAGTGCCAGACGCGCAAATGGTACACGTGCCTGCGTTGCTCTTTCGGGCGGTCGCCGCGCCGCCAGGTTGTCGCCTGATTCGAAGCCCCCGGACCGGCGCCGCGCCTCGTCCATCGCCATCGTCTGTGCGACAGGTACGGCCAGCGCCCGTGTGATCGCATGCTCGAGCCGCAGCATCTGACGCTGATAAGCCGCGCAGGACTCACAATCCCGCAAGTGATTCGCCAGCACCTCGGGCACGACAGTCGGCTCGGCTCCGATGCACAAGCGCGCCTGCTGGCAGTCGTACGCGCTGGCGCTCGAATTGTTAGTCGTCGATTCAGTCATTCTGTCGCTACATCGTCGGATGTCAGGTAAACAGCCCGCAACTGGTTGCGCGCTCGAAATAGCCGCGTCAGCACCGCCTGCTGGGTAAGCGCCAGTTGATCAGCGATCTCCTGTGTCGTGAAGCCGCCCAGCACCTGCATGACCAGCGGTTCGCGATATTCGTCGGCGAGGCCCATGATCGCGCGCCGCAAGTCATGCCATTCGCCATCAGGCTGTTGGGCCAACTCGTCGGATTCGGCAACGACGAGTTCATCCAGCTCAACGGTTGGCAAGCGCTTACGCTCGAACAAACGTGCATGTTCACGGCGCGCGATCGTGAACAGCCAGGATTTTACGGCGCCCCGATCCTTGAGGTCGCTCTGTGCCCGCCAGGCGCGTATCAGCGTCTCCTGCACGACATCCTCGGCCACCGCACGATCTCTCGCCAGCCAATAGGCGAAGCGAACCAGATCCGGCCGCAGTTCCTCCAGGAGGTGGCTAAACCCCTTGTCGGCGCGCTTTCCGGCCTCCGCTTCGATCATGTATAAAGACCTGCCATTGAGGGCCAATATTGCGAGGGACAGTTCATTGGATCAGTACGGCGTCGTCGGCCACCCGGTCAGCCATAGCTGGTCTCCCTTCATCCACGGCCTCTTTGCGCGCCAGACCGACCAGCGATTGACCTATCGACTCTATGATATCGCGCCTGCGCAGTTCCGCGGCGAGGTCTTGGAGTTCTTTGCGCACGGCGGCAAGGGGCTGAATGTCACGGCACCACATAAGGAAGCTGCGGCCGATCTCGCTAACGAGTTGACGGCTCGAGCCGAGCGAGCCGGCGCCGTCAACACCTTGATGATCGAAGGTGATCATCATCTTGTCGGCGACAACACCGATGGCGCCGGTCTGGTGCGCGATCTCGAACGGAACCTGAACGTACCGGTTGCGGATCGGCGCGTGCTGATACTGGGGGCAGGCGGTGCAGCGCGCGGCGTGCTGGGTCCGCTCCTGGGCCTCCAGCCCGCGGAGCTGATCGTCGCGAATCGTGGCGCCGACCGGGCCATCAATCTCGCCTCGCTGTTCGCCGATCTCGGCACCGTGCGCGGTTGCGGCTTTGCCGATCTGTCTGGCGAACCGTTCGATCTCGTCATTAACGCGACGTCCGCTGGACTCACCGGCGCCGTGCCCGACCTATCGCCCTCGATCGTCGGACGCGACACTATTTGCTACGACATGACCTACGGCAAGACCGACACACCGTTCGTGGTCTGGGCACAGCAGCGCGGCTGCGCGCAGGCGGTCAAAGGCTGGGGCATGTTGGTCGAACAGGCAGCAGAGTCTTTCTTTCTCTGGCGAGGCGTACGACCCGAGACCGCGCCGGTACTCGCCGTACTCAGTTGAGGAATCGCTGATCCATGATGAATCCACTGTTGCGCGGCGACACGCTGCCGCCTTTCCATGAAATTACTCCAGAGCTGATCGAGCCGGCGATGCGCGAGCTGCTCGCGGCGCAGCGCCAGGCAATCGCCGCA
>JAGRJB010000262.1 GCA_020442965.1 Pseudomonadales bacterium | reverse complement strand
TCCCGGTCACGGTGATCGAGGTGTTGCCAAACCGGGTCACGCAGCTGAAGTCGTCCGAAAAGGACGGCTATCGTGCCGTGCAGGTCACCTTTGGCAAGAAGCGGCCGCAGCTGTTGTCGAAGGCGGAGGCCGGCCATTTCGCCAAGGCCAACGTCGAGCCGGGCAAGTCGCTCGTTGAATTTCGGCTCGCGGACAAGGAAGGTGCCGATCTCGCTGTCGGTGCTGAGATCAAGGCAGATTTTTTTGCCGCTGGGCAGGTCGTGGACGTCACCGGCACCACCATCGGTAAGGGCTTCGCCGGCGTGATGAAGCGCCACAATTTCGCGGGTCATCACGCCACCCACGGCGTGTCCGTATCCCACCGTACGCCGGGGTCCATCGGTCAGCGTCAAACGCCGGGTCGCGTGTTCAAGGGCAAGCGCATGTCGGGCCACATGGGTGTTGTCCGTCGCACCATCGAGAAGCTGAAAATTGTCGAGATCGACGCCGAGCGCAATTTGCTCCTGATCTCGGGTGCGGTGCCGGGCTCCGAAGGCGGCCAGGTCGTGGTGCGCCCGTCGGTCAAGGCAGCGCGCCAGGCCAATCGGCGCAAGGTTGCGCCGAGCAAAGCACCGCCTGCGGCCAAGGCTGCCGGCGGCAAGAAGTAGGCCCGGCGGACTCAGGCGCGAAGGAATAGCAGATGAAACTCAAAGTCATCAACGGCGGGGCTGAACTGGCCGTATCGGACACGACCTTCGGGCGCGAGTACAACGAAGCGCTCGTGCACCAGGTCATCACGGCCTATCGCAACGCTGGCCGCTCGGGTACCAAGGCGCAGTTGACCAAAGCTGAAGTCCGCGGCGGTGGCCGCAAGCCGCGCGCGCAAAAGGGCGGCGGCACATCGCGCGCTGGCTCGATTCGTTCGCCGATCTGGGTCGGTGGCGGTCGTGCATTCGCCGCGAAGCCCCGCAGTTTCGAGCAGAAGGTCAATCGCAAGATGTACCGCGGCGCCGTGCAGACGATGCTGTCCGAGCTCGTACGTCGCGACCGACTGGTCGTTACTCAAGAGTTGGCCCTGGATGCGCCCAAGACCAAGCTGTTAGTCGAGAAGCTCAAGGGCATGGGGCTCGACAAGACACTGATCGTGATCGAGGCATTGGATGAGAAGCTGTTGCTGGCTGCGCGCAACTTGCCGCATGTGCAGGTATTGCCGGTCGCGGCGCTCGATCCGCTGTCGCTCGTGAGCTACGACAAGGTGCTGATGACCGTCGGCGCGGTGAAGATGATCGAGGAGCGCCTGCAATGACATCCGTTGCAACCAAGATAGCGAAAGAGAAGCTGTACCAGGTGCTGCTGGCGCCGCTCGTGACCGAGAAAACCTCGCTCGCCATGCAGAACGCCAATCAGTACACCTTCCGCGTGCGTCCGGATGCGACCAAGCCGGTGGTGAAGGCCGCCGTCGAGCTGCTGTTCGGTGTCAAGGTCACGGAAGTGCAGGTCGTCAACACGCCGGGAAAGGCGCGCCGCTTCGGCAAGATCAATGGCCGCACGTCGGATTCGAAGAAGGCCTATGTGCGTCTCGCGGCCGGCCAGTCGATCGATTACGAAGCCAAGCTGAAGGCCTAACGAGTTCAGGAATACGGATATGGCAGTCATCAAACTCAAGCCGACGTCGCCCGGCACGCGCTTCGTTACCAGGCTCGACAAATCCCATCTGCACAAGGGTGGGCCGTTCGAGCCGTTGACGACCTCGCAGCAGAAGCACTCTGGCCGTAACAACGCCGGCCGCATCACTACGCGCCACAAGGGTGGTGGGTCGCGGCAGAAGTACCGCATCATCGACTGGAAGCGCGACAAGGACGGGATCAAGGGTTTGGTCGAGCGCATCGAGCACGACCCGAATCGCACCAGTCACATCGCGTTGATCAAGTATGCCGATGGCGAGCGTCGTTACATTCTCGCGACCAAGGGCATGAAGCCGGGCGACGAAGTTCGCTCCGGGGCCGATTCGCCGATCAAGTCCGGCAACGCGATGCAGCTGCGCCATGTACCCGTGGGCTCGATCGTGCACAACGTCGAGATGAAACCCGGCAAGGGCGGTCAGCTCGCACGCAGCGCCGGGGCCTCGATTCAGTTCACGTCGCGCGAGGGCCTGCACGCGTTTCTGCGGCTGCGCTCCGGTGAAATTCGCAAGGTTCACATCGACTGCCGCGCCACGATCG
>JAGRJB010000261.1 GCA_020442965.1 Pseudomonadales bacterium | reverse complement strand
TACCAACTGAGCTATTCCCGCATAATTCAAAGACCGCCTGGCCGATCGGGACAAGCCGACGCGCCGACAGCTGAGAGGGCCGCAATTGTAGGGTGCCGCTAGCCCAAGTCAAGGAACCGCCTGCAAATCTTGTTCTGGCGCGAGTCCAAGCGTTCGAAGAGCCTGTGTGGCCGTCGGGCTCACGCGCAGTGCGGCAAGCGTGGTCGCCGTCACGAATCCTGCCACGGTAGCGCGTTCGATCATCGTCAGCAGCGGGTCGAAATAGCCGCGAACATTGATCAACGCGATCGGCTTGGTATGGATCCCGAGCTGCGCCCATGTGATGGCTTCGAAAAGCTCATCCAATGTGCCCATTCCCCCTGGCAAGGCCAGAAAGCCGTCGGCCAGATCGACCATCAGCGCCTTGCGCTCATGCATGGAGCCAACCACATGCAGCTGCGTCAAGCCCATGTGGCCGGCCTCGCGTTGCAGCAGCTCGCGGGGAATGACGCCCACTGCACGACCGCCTGCTTGCAGGCACGCGTCCGCCAGAACGCCCATCAGGCCGACGCGGCCGCCGCCGTACACCAGGGTCACGTCGTGAGCCGCGAATGTCGCGCCAAGTTCGCGTGCGGCAGCGGTGTACCCAGGCTCTGCACCCGCACGTGAACCGCAAAACACACACACCGCGCGTCGCGCCATTCAGCTGCGTCCGCGCAAGTCCGGCCAAGCGGCACGCAAGTAAGCAATCATCGTGAAGAGCGTCAGGATCGCCGCAATCGCGGTCAGCCAAAAGCCGATTTTGTAGATCGGCAAGAAAAGCAGGTCCCAGCGGTAGAGCATCATCGCAAGACCTACCATCTGCAGGATCGTTTTGTACTTGCCCAACTGCGAAACCGCGACTTTGGTCCGCTGACCGATCACCGCCATCCACTCACGGAGCGCCGAGATGGCGATCTCGCGGCCGATGATTACGATGGCGAAGAGCACGACGGGGACGCGCGGATCCTTGACGACGATCAACACCAGTGCGACCGCGACGATCAGCTTGTCGGCCACTGGATCGAGGAACGCTCCGAGCCGGGACGTTTGTCCGAGGCGTCGCGCCAGATAGCCGTCGAGCGTATCGGTAATCGCCGCCGCGGAAAACAACAACCCGGCGGCGGGGCTGGCCCAGTGATAAGGCAAGTAAAACAGTACCACTAGCAGCGGAATCGCGAAGATCCGCAGCCAGGTCAAGGTGTTAGGGAGGTTCCAGATCATCATTCACCAGGGTGCAGATGATCGTACAGTGTGCGCGCCAAACTTGCACCGATACCCGGGACGCGCTCGAAATCGGCGACCCCCGCCCGCAACACGCCTTGCAAACCACCGAAATGCGTTAGCAGCGATCGACGCTTGGCGGGGCCCATACCCGGCACCGTTTCGAGGATCGACTCATTATGACGACGCGCGCGCCGGCGTCGATGCCCGCTGATGGCAAATCGATGCGCTTCGTCCCGCAGCCGTTGCACGAGGCGCAGGCCGGCCGAATCCGCACCGGGAATCAGCGGCTGCTTGCGACCAAAGACGTGCAGGCGTTCTTGTCCTGGCTTGCGATCGACCCCCTTGGCTACCCCGACTAACAACTGTGACGGAAAGCCGAGTTCGAGCAGCACCGCGCGCACCTCGGCAATCTGACCTGCACCACCGTCGATGAAGAGCACATCGGGGGCTGGGACTTCCCCCGCTTTGATGCGCGTAAAGCGGCGTCTGAGCGCCTGCGCGAGCGCGGCGTAATCGTCACCCGGCATGACGCCCTCGATGTTGAAGCGGCGATACTCCTTCTTGAGCGGACCTTCCGGGCCGAAGACAACGCAGGATGCGATCGTGCCCTCACCGCCCGTGTGACTGATATCGAAGCACTCGATCCGACGCGGTGGCCCGGGCAGCTCGAGCAGCGTCGCGAGCGCTTCGAACATCTCATCCAGGCCTTGCTTGCGTGCGCGGCGCATTCTGAGCGCGTGTTCCGCATTTTCGCGCGCCATTTCGACCCACTTGAGGGGCAAGCCGCGGGTTGGCCTGCGGACGCCAATGGTCGACGCGGCGCGCCCCGACAGCGCCTCGGCAAGCGCCGCCACACCTGGCACGTCGATGTTCAGCAGCACGTCCGGCGCCGGATCGTGTTCGGCATAGAACTGCATCAGGAATGACGTTAGCGCTTCATCTGGATCGGCCAACGATCCTTTCGGAAAATAACCCGTGGCGCCCAAGCTGCGCCCGCCACGAATCAGCATCATGGTCACCGCATAGTCCCCGGGCTCGCCCACGATAGCGGCCACGTCGACATCGCGATCGCCCTCTGCCGCCACAACCTGTTGCGCTTGCACGAGCTTGAGTGCTGCCAACTGATCGCGCAACTCGGCGGCCCGCTCGTAGTCCAGCTGCACGGCGGCCTCGTTCATGCGCCGCGCCAGTTCCTCGTTCACCTCCGAGTCGCGGCCCTCGAGGATCTTGACGGCTGCCGCCACGTTGCGCGCGTAGTCCTCTTGAGAGATCAGACCCACGCAGGGTGCGGTGCAGCGACCGATCTGGTGTTGCAGACACGGCCGACTGCGGTTGGCAAAGAAACTGTCGCGGCAGTTGCGTATCCCAAAGACTTTCTGTAGGTGATGCAGCGTCTCACGCACGGCTCCGGGATCTGGAAAGGGCCCGAAGTAACGCCCTGGCTGCTGGCGGGAACCGCGGTAATAGATCAGTCGGGGGAAGTCGTGCGAAGTCGCAAGATGAATGTATGGAAAGCTCTTGTCATCGCGCAACACTACGTTGAAGGGCGGCTTGTGCTCCTTGATGAGGTTGTATTCGAGCAGCAGTGCCTCGGTCTCGGAACGCGTCACCGTAACTTCGATATGCGCGATGCGCCCGACCAACAATTGCACTCGCGGATTGACGTTGCTGGCAACCAAGTAACTGCTCAGTCGATCGCGCAGGCTGCGCGCCTTTCCCACATATAACAACTTGCCGTCGGCCCCGTACATGCGATATACGCCGGGTCGTCGCGGCGCGTTGGCGACGAACTCCCGCGGATCGAATACCTCAGGATCGGCCTGCGATGTATTCACGGCGGTCGCTCGGCAGTCGGCAAGCCCGCATGCCCTGCGGCGACGCGCATGACATCGCGAAACATCGTGTGCGTCAGTCGCTTCGTCTGGGTGTTGTAGCGGCTGCAGTGGTAAGAATCGACCAGCGTACGCCCGTCGGCGAGCGAATGAACGGTGCCATGACCAAATGCCCTGGATGAGCGCGGCACGGCCAGCGCCATCAGAACGCTATCGTGCGCCACCCGACCGAGTGCCAGAATTGCGCGAACCCCGACGAACTGCCGCAACTCCTGCGCCAGGTAGTGATTGCACGTGCGTATTTCGACGGGTGTCGGCTTGTTCTGCGGCGGCA
>JAGRJB010000260.1 GCA_020442965.1 Pseudomonadales bacterium | reverse complement strand
AACTCTGCGCTCGCATTACTCGGTGTGATGTCGGCACGGCGATCGAATTGCGATTCGATCAAGGCTTGCATGTTGGCGAGATCGGTCATCAGCGGAAGCTCTCCACGCGCCGCAGGGCGTTGGCGCGAATGCTGTCGAAGAAGAAATCAAATTCGTTGAAATGCAAGGAACCGCCCGGCAACAGGACGGTCGCGTAGTCGTCACCGGCGGGAACGTCCGTGCGCAAATATCCCTGATCACAGGCCGCACCTAACACACCGGCGCGCGTCGCGGGCAAAGGAGCGGACGACGGCTGTCCAGGCAGCGTACCGGGATTGCCCGCCGCAGCGAGTGCGGGCTTGCGCGTATCAAACGTCAGCGGATTGACACAGACCGACGTCGCGCCCTGCGTCGTGCCCGACAGGTGTTGCAGACGCTGGCGATTGCGCGCGATGCCTGCGGTCAAATCGCTATCGCGTGTGACGGCATTCCAGGCGAGCAAGCAGTGGGTGGACGTGGGACGCGCGCAGACCGGCAACCAGGGTGTGTCGCGAGCCAGTTGCCCTTCGAGTGTCGGGATGCCGATCACGTAGGCTGCAACCAGCCGGGCGCGAAAACCGGGCTTATCGGCGAATTCCCGTAGCAGTGTTTGCACGTGCAACGCGCCCTGGCTGTGACCCGCGAGTATGAACGGTCGACCGCTATTCCAATGGTCGAGGTAGTACTGAAAAGCCCTGCGAACATCTGCGTACGCTACTGCGTAGGCTTTGCCGCCGTCGCCGTCAAAATGCATGCTTGCGGCGGCCTGAGCTTGTCGATAGCGTGGCGCATATACCTTGCAGCACGCGTTGAAGACGGCAGCCTGGCGTGCGACGACCGAATCATCGGTCCATTTGTTAGTGGCGGTGTCGTCAAGCGACTGATTCCAGTTGTCGAGGCCGCGGTACGTGGTTGGATGAACGTAAAAGACATCCGCGCGTGCTTGCGCCTGCCGGTCACCCAAGTGCGCACCCTCGGGGACCCGATCGGCTGCGTCAACAACAGCGGGTAACGCGGCCCAGTTCGATTCGAGTGCGTAGTCCGGCGGGGCCGGGCGTTGTAGTGACGCGAAGTCGCCTGGCGTGCGCGGCATCGCCGATTGGTCCGCAGAAATCGAGACATTCCAGGGCCCCGCCAGAGCGGCGGCAACTGCCGCCATGCAGAAATAACGAATACTCACCTGCCAGCTCCTCGATCGCGCCCAAGTCAAGGTGCGTAATTGTAGCGGGTTATCGTAATTCGCGCGGCTCGGTACTCTGACTCTTGGGCCAGCAACGGTTGTTAGAGGAAGATTGCACTCTTGCGCCGCTGGAGCATGCGAGCGTGCGTCGGTCGAACGCTCACAGCTCCCGCAGCTGCAGGGAGGCGAGGGCGTTTGGAATCCGCACCGCCGACCCGCGACGCAAGCTGATCCGATTCGCATTGGTTGAATTGATCGGGGTACAGTGAGCAAGTCGCGGTCCAGGCAGTGGCAGAATGGCGATTAGCAGTGAGAGACGAGTGTGTCAAATCAAAGACTTAGGTCGTATACATGAAGCCTGACGGCATTCAGGTCCGAGACAGGCGGCTGGGCGGATACTGGCCACGACGGACAGGTTCCGTTTGGAGAGCCCCATGAATCGAATCATCCTCAGCAGTCTATTGGCGATCGTCATCGCGAGCCCAGCCGCCGTGGCGGATTCCCACTTTCGCGCGGCACGCGGTTCGCATCAGGCCGGCGAAAATTCATCGCCCCGCGACCAGCGCGGGCGAGGCAATCGCGACCAAGCGCGCGGTGGCCGCGGCGATGCTGATTCTGCCCGCCGGCGCGACTCCGATCGCCGCAGCGAGCAACGCAACGATCGACGAAGTAGTGATCGCGTCGACGACAGGTGGCGTCACGACTATAGGTCGACCGACAGCTACACTGGCCGGCTACGCTATGCAGGTGATCCGCGTCCGCGCGTCGATCGGCGAATCGAGCGACGGGTGCCGCACGTGACCCGGTACGGTTCGAACTCCTATCGTAGCGATTGGCGTGACAACAACGGCTGGCACGGTAACAGTGGCTGGCGCGACAATCGTGGTCGCTACTGGCAGTACGATCGCGGCTGGTACGATCGCTATCGCGTGCAGTATTACCGCTATGATCGCGGCCGATATTTTGCGCGCAATCGCTTTGCAATCGGCGTGTACCTGTGGCCGTCTGGCTATCGATCGCGAGTCTGGCTCGCGGGCGAGTGGTTGCCGTCGGTGTATTGGTCGAGTCGCTATTACATCGACGACTACGATCGGTACGCCCTGTATGAGCCGCCGTATTGGGGGCGGTGGATTCGTGTTGGCAATGACGCGCTGCTAGTCGATCGTGAAACCGGCGAAATTCTCGACGCGGTTTACGATCTGTACCGGTAATGTCGCAGCGATGCGAGTTTCCTGATCACCCGCGATTGATGACCACTCGATTGACTTCGTCGGGTGTCAGGCCGGGTAGCGCGTCAATGCTCTTGACGTTGGTCTTGACGAGATACTTGCGCAGCGCGGTGTCGGAGCTCTTGCGCAGGTAGTTCTGTGAGTCGGTGCGCTTGGCACGAAAGTCCATGAACGGCACGCCGTAGCCGCAGGAATCGGACACGCGCCGCACGTCGAGATGAATGATCGCGCGCACGGTGGACGCGGTTGGCAAGCGCGCCGCAAGGGCATCGAAAGTTGCTTCGCCCGGCGCAATGACGGTGCCTGTCCCGTGCAAACGGACGATGCGCGGCGCACCGTCGAACGCACAGAACATCAATACCAGGCGACCATTCTCACGCACGTGGGCCACGGTCTCGATGCCGGACCCGCCCCCGTCGAGGTAGGCGACTTCGCGCGGACCCAATACGCGCAGCGTGTCCCCGCCTTTTGGCGAGCAATTGATGTGCCCAGTGGCGCTGAGCGGTGACGTCGCGACGAAGAACAGGTGCTGCTTCGTAATCCAATCTGCGAGTCGAGTGTCTATTTGTTCGTACGTCTTGCCCACGGCGGCGGTCAGTGCTCAGTCGTTAGTCGGACGCGCGATGCAGAGATTGCTGTCGTGGCCAGGATCTCGTGCTGTTCGAATGAAACCCGCGGTAGCCCTGGCGACATGTTCACGGCCTCGTTTTCATGACGACTAGTCCGTCTTGATCCGCGCACAGCCAATGGCCCGGTGCGAAAGTGACTTCACCGAATGTTACGGTAATCTCTTGGTCTCCGCTGCCGTCACGCGTCGCGCGACCGGGCCAGGCCCCGAGCGCTCGAACGCCAATGGGCAGTTGCGCGAGCTCGGCAAGATCCCTGACGGCGCCGTTCACGATTATCCCAGCCCAGCCATGGCTGGTCGCATTGCCGCCGAGGTCGCCGCCGACCAGTGCGCAGTCGAGCACGCCGCCGGCATCTACGACCAATATGCGGCCCTCTCCCGCCGTACGCAGTGTCTCGCGGATCAGGCCATTATCCCTGAAGCAGCGGATGGTCGCGATCGGGCCCTCGAATGGTCGGTTGACTCCGAAGTTCCTAAGTGGCGAGCGGCATACCTGCACCGCTTCGCCGAATTGGTCACATAGATCTGCTGTCGCGTATACGGTCATCAGGCGGCGCCTAGGTCGCTGGGTTCCATGTCCCGAGTGAAATGCGCTGCCGACGAGCCTATCACCTCACAAGCGGCTTGCGTGAGCGGCAATTCGAACACGAGCGGGTGAAATGTCGACGCGCGGCGGGCCAAGGAACGGCCCGGACAACCTGGCAATCGACCAGAGTATTCCTCGCCGCCAACAATGCGCTTTGCAAGTGGTCGAAGCGGATCAACCGAGTCTTGCCCGCGGACCTGGCGCAGGCAGACCAGACTGTCGCGTCCGGCGAAGGATCTGTCTGCGTCTGTGATTGGGCGTCGCGGTTTGCGATTGAGAGCCATGGGCGTTGCTCCTGATACGCGCAATTGGGGCCGTACCTGCGTGCTCGCCGGCACAGCTTGCAGCAAGCGCACGGTCGCGCAGATCGATCTTACCGTGTCTGCCTTGGCCGCGGCGGATCATCGTCGCCATGCGCCCTGGCGTATCGCCCAGGGCGGGATATTGATGGTGCAGGCGGCCGCGCTGAGCTGCCGGTTGTTATGGTTGCGCTGCCGTTGGCAAAGCAGCTTCGGACGGTTGTAGCTGGATCACGACCTTGCCGCGCGCGCGCCCGGATTCGACATAGCGGATCGCCGCGGCGGTTTGAGCGAGCTCGTAGGTTCGATCAATCACGGCGCGCAGCTTGCCGGCCGCCATGAGATCTGCGAGAGTTGTTAGATCGGCAGCGTTGATGTCGGCGAGAATGGGGCGGAACTGCTGATCGACAAAGGGCGATAGAATTTGTGCGGCAAGCATTTTGGTTAGCGGCCCAAGCAATCTGCCATCGCTCGACGCGCCAACCGTCACGGCGATTCCGCGCGGCACTAACGCCTTCCGGGTGTCGAGCAATGAGTGATTACCCACGTTGTCGATGATCAGGTCATAGCGCTGTGAGCCCTTCGTGAAGTCCTCACGTGTGTAGTCGATAACGTGATCGGCGCCCAATGAGCGCACGAGTTCAACGTTCCGAGTGCTGCAAACTCCCGTGACGTCAGCCCCCATCGCCTTGGCGATTTGAACGGCATAAGTCCCGACTCCGCCGGAGGCGCCGTTGATCAGAACTTTCTGACCTGGTTGCAACTCACCTTTATCCCGCAGAGCCTGCAAAGCAGTCACGGCTGCGACGGGAACCGCTGCGGCTTGTGCGAAACTGACATTGCCAGGTATGCGGGCGAGCGACGTGACGTGGGCCGAAACGAACTCGCCGAACGCCCCGCCCGCACCGCCGAATACCCGATCACCGACTTGAACTTGAGTGACATCTTTGCCGACCGCCTCGACGATCCCGGCGAAATCGACCCCCAGGCGCTCGTCGGTCGGACGACCGATGCCCGACGACAGGCGCATGACGGTCGGTTCACCCCGCAGGAAATGCCAGTCGAGCGGATTGACGCCTGCCGCGTAGACACTCACCAACACGCGGCCTTCCGTGGGCGTTGGCTTGGCGGTGCGCTGCAGTTGCAGGACGTCCGGGCCGCCATAGCACTGGTAGATCACGGCTGACATCTGCCGCTCGCCGACCGGGCCTGTATAACGACTCGGGCACGCTGAGTTGTGTCCCAGCGTGAGCACCAAAGCCAGGAAGGCGACCAGGAGAACTGCGGCGATCGTACCGAGTACCTTGTAACGTCTCTTGACTGTCATGCCACCCCCATCGAGACCTGAGGACACATTGTCACATGCCGCAGGCAAATCCTGGACAACAGTGTCAACGGCATTTGCCCCATTGCGTTGCTTACTCTAGCGGATCGCGATTCGATCATGGCTAATACTGAAGGAGATCATTATGTTGAAGCAAGCAGGTCTGATTGTCGGTGCGGTGGTCGCCACCGGCATCCTGTTCATAGCGCCGGCGCTGGCGGGCACGCCTTTACTTGATAAACGCGAGCACAATCAGAGGGAGCGTATTGTTCAGGGCGTCCGCTCTGGCGAACTGACGCGGCCCGAAACTCGTCGTCTGGTGCACGGTCAGGTCAATCTGCGTCGTATGGAGGCGCGAGCAAAATCGGACGGCGAGGTGACCGCACGTGAGCGAGTCCGCCTGCAGCGCGAGGCTAATCAACAGAGCCGCCGGATCGCACGGCAGAAGCACGATCAACAGGTTCGTAACTAACTAGCTCGAGTTGCAAGCTGACGATCGGGGGCCCGCTGCGGCGGGCCCTTCCAATTCTCCGCGATCGTCGCAGCCGCAGGAGTCCGACTGCGTCGCTGTCGCAGCTCGCTCAAGTGAATGACTGGCGTGACAGACCGGTGTGCTCAATCCTGTTCGGTATCCAGTTGTGCCACCGGTGCCGAGGTGATGCGCACCGTCCGAATGGCGTTCTCAGCGATCTGCAGTACCTCAAAAACATGCGAGCCCACCTGGATCACCGTACCCGCGTCCGGAATCGTTTCGAGTTGCTCCAGGAGCAGTCCGTTGAGTGTCTTCGGACCATCGGTTGGGAGATCCCAACCAAGCGCGCGATTGAGTGACCGAATCGTCGCGCCACCGTTGACGATGAAGACGCCTGCGGCCTCCTGATGGACGTCCTTGTGCGCGGCACCGCCGGGATCGGTCGTGAATTCGCCCACAATTTCTTCGAGCAAGTCTTCGAGCGTGATGAGCCCCTGAATGTCGCCGTACTCGTCGATAACGAAGCCCAGGCGGCGACGGTCGCGTTGGAAGTTCAATAGTTGTTGGTTGAGCGGCGTGCCCTCCGGTACGAACAGCATGCCGCGTTGCTTGGCAATCTCCAGCAGCGATTCGCGCGTGAGCCGGCCGCGAGCCAGTTCGTTTGCTACGCGCTTCATGTGCAACACGCCGAGGAGGTTTTCGAACTCGTCCTCATAGACCGGTAGTCGCGTGTGCTGCGTGTCGCGCAGCTTGCCGAGGATCTCGTTCCAGTCGTCATTGATATCGATCGCGACGATCTCGTTGCGCGGGATCATGATGTCATCGACTGTAACGCGCTCGAGATCCAGGATCGCCATCAGCATCTCCTGGTGGCGCTGCGGGACCATGACGCCGGCTTCTGCCACGACGGTGCGCAATTCGTCCTGTGTCAACGCTGTTTGTTGCGTTTGCTGGTCGGTCTTCACGCCTACCAGCCGCAGCGCGGCGTTCGTCAGTCGATTGATCACCCACACGAACGGATAGGCGATCGTCGCGAGTACATTGTATATGGGCGCCGCAATGAGTGCGACCGGGCGAGGATACAGGGCACCCATCGTCTTCGGGCCGACCTCGCAGAAAATGAGCATCACGAATGTCAACACGCCGGCGCCGAACGCTAACCATTCATCGTTGGCGATTCTGAGCACGATCACAGCGACCAGCGTCGCAGCGATATTGTTGACAAGGTTGTTACCGAGCAGAATCAGGCCGATCAGTCGGTCCGGGCGTGCCAGTAACCTCTCGGCGATGACCGCGCGACGGTTGCCTTGTTGGGCTAGCGTGCGTAATCGATAGCGATTGATGGCCATCAGGGCGGTTTCGGTACCGGAGAAAAATGCCGACAACGCGAGGCAGGTTGCCAGCAGACCGAATAGAAATCCGAGCGACAGCTGATTCACAAGCAAATCATGAGTGCAGGGCACTCCAGGCGCCAGCAGCTGGCGAGGGCTGCCATTCTAGGGTCACGACTAGCAACGTGCACGCTGGCGGATGCAAATCGACGCTCGGACAGCAACGCCAGCCGCGTCGTAACGGACCTGGTCCAGCGATTCTTCGTTTACGGCGCGTGGATTGCGGCCGTCGCCATTGCCGGGCGCATGGAATTCGAGCCGCTCTC
>JAGRJB010000259.1 GCA_020442965.1 Pseudomonadales bacterium | reverse complement strand
GATGCGCTTGTGCGCGGCATCGCGCCCTGTGAGCATCTTGCCATTCAGAAGGAGTCGATCGCCCGGCTGCCAACTGGCAACTTCTGCCGCGGTCAGTTTGTCGAGATCGACTCGCCTGGATTCCGCCGACGGCTGCCAATCGATTTTGGGCCAATCGGCGAGATCAGGTCGCACCAGCTTTACAGGCCCGGAACCATCGAGCGTGAAGTGGACATGACGGGTTGCCGCGCAGTTGGGAATCATCGCGATCGGCTTGGACGCCGCGTGGGTGGGATAGTCGAGAATTTTGACGTCCAGCACAGTGGTTAGCCCGCCGAGGCCTTGCGCGCCGATGCCGAGTGCATTGACCTTGTCGTGGATCTCTATCCGCAATTCCTCGAGCGCATTCTCCGGACCACGTCGCTTGAGCGACGCCATGTCGATCGGCTCCATCAACGCTTCCTTAGCTAACAACATGGCTTTCTCGGCCGAGCCACCGATGCCGATACCGAGCATGCCCGGCGGACACCAGCCCGCGCCCATCAGCGGCACCGTCGCGAGCACCCAATCAACGATCGAATCAGACGGATTGAGCATCGCGAATTTCGATTTGTTCTCCGAGCCGCCGCCCTTCGCGGCAACTGTGATCTCGAGCTTATCCCCCGGCACCAGTTCCGCATGAATGACCGCCGGCGTGTTATCACGCGTGTTCTTGCGGCCGAATGCCGGCTCCGCAACGATCGACGCGCGCAACCTGTTGTCCGGGTGAAGATAGGCGCGGCGCACACCCTCGTTGATCATCTCTTGCAGGCCAAGCTCGGCATCCCAGCGCAGCTCCATGCCAACCTTGACGAACGCGACCACGATGCCGGTGTCCTGACAGATCGGTCGGTGCCCCTCGGCGCACATCCGGGAGTTGGTCAGGATCTGCGCGATCGCGTCCTTCGCCGCGGCCGACTGTTCCAGTTCGTAAGCGCGCCCCAGTGCCTGGATGTAATCCTGGGGATGAAAATACGAGATGAATTGCAGCGCATCGGCAACGCTCTCGATCAGGTCTGCTTGGCGGATGGTGGTCATGCGCGCATCTTAACCAACTTTTTTGACATTCGTTGCAACCCATCCGCGTGCTGCTGCATCTATTCAGCTGTACGAGCAAGCACACTGATGGAGGACTAAGGTCATGAGGAAGTTTTCATTTGGCGCCGCAGCAGGCGCACTGGTACTAACAGGCCTGACGTTCGGCGCACTCGATGCGAGCGCGGCGGGAGGCATCACAATCGATGCCGCAGGCCTGCGGCAGGCGGTGGTTCACGTCGATCAGTTCAATCTGGCCACTCGACACGGGACCGAGACGCTCTACCGGCAGATCCGCTACGCCGCAGAACGAGTCTGCAGCGTCGATGGCGGCCGCGAATCGCTCAGGGTCAAGGCACAAGTTCGCGATTGCGAGCGAGCTGCCATCGCGCGCGCGGTCGAGCAGGTCGATGTGCCGTCGCTCTACGCGTTACACCAGGTACGCATGGAACGCTCCGCGCGTGGCTGAGTAGCGGTTAGTATGCGAAACCATAAGCGTACACGGGAATCGCGGTAACGCCGGCACCGAGCGCGAGTAACATACCTAGTCGGCCCATCCATCGATGGGCCCGACTACCCTTGATCGGGCGTGGCGGATTCGGAAAGAAATACAGCGCACCGGCTACCACGATGATCCACACGAGCGCCATCGATACCGAGAAGGCCGTGTGTACATAGATCCAGCCGTTCAGCACGGCCGTGCCGGCGTACGTGGACTCCTTGGTCGCCTCGAAGATCCCGCCGAGCTGCCGCATATGCAATTCAAAAGCCAGCACTGCGCTGCCGAGAACGACGAACACCGCCAACTGCAGCGCTTTGTGAACGCCATAGTTGCCGCGCCGCACCCGGCTCCACGAGTACAGCAGCACCGGTACAACCAGCAGCAGCGACAAGATCACGAGATCGAGCAACAGGTCGGCGCGCGTTCCCAAAAACCCGTCTGGCATGGCGACGCAGGCGCGCTCCGTTAGTTAGTATTCGCAGTTGTGTAGTCGAGGTAGCCGCCCGCGACACGCGCTCACCGACCGCGGAATCGACGCTGCTACTGGCCATAGCGCGGTTGTGGCGCCAACGCGGTGCTGCTCGACGATCGTATATCGCCAATCGACTCGTGTACAGTGCGACCTGTATCCTTAGAATATCACTGCCGCGCGACGGCTACCGGGGGAATCATGGGTCAACGATCTAACATGCTGATGTTGTGCGCGGGCGCGTTGGCGACCACGATTTGGTCGACGCACGCACTCGCCGATGGTGCCGCACCCTGCGCAACGCCCGAACAATCGGCGGTTGTCGCGCAACTCTATGCAAACGGTCCGGCAGGGCTGCCCTTTCAGGCAGCGATGAAGCTCCAGGTCCCCGAGTCCGTGGTCCTCAGTAGTCTCGACAGCAAGCGTTCGGTCGGCGTCGCCGGCGGAGAGTTTGCCAAAATCTGGGAGTCTCTGACCACCTGGCCAGAGGCCATGACGTTCATCGTCAAGGGTGGTCAGATGTTCGAGATCGCGGGGCCGGTTCCGGGCGGCAAGCCTTCAACGCGCTCCAGATTTTTCAACCTCGATCATGGTGGACACGGAATCGGCGGACATTTGCGTCCTGATCTCGTTAGTGCGATGTACGCGATCGACCTGGCCGGCGGCGAGGGTCCGGTGCGCGGCGTCGTATTTCTCGACGCTCAGGGCGAGAGCATTTTCTCGGTGTTCGTGCCGACAGCGGAGAGCGAGGACAAATCGCCCTCACCGGCCAACGCGCGATTCGAACAGACTCGCGCACTGATGGCGGCGCTGCCACAGGTGTGCCCGGCAAAGCATTGAACGCGCGGCCGCCAATGCAGAAGATCTACAAGGCCCCCTATGTTGGATTATTAGGACTATTCGTCGGTTTCATGACGCAGCCACTCGGACACGCCGTTTACCGGCTGATCGAGCAAGGCATGGGCAACACCTACCCGATCGGAGCAGCCATCGCAGCGGTCGCCGGGCTGATCGTGATCTGGACCGGCCTGAAAAAAGAAGAGCTGGGTGCCACCTGGCGCGGCATGATCGGCGGCTGGCTGGTCTGGATTGGGCTATTCGAGTTCAGCTTCCGTTTCTTTGGCGATTTGTATGCCGTGCCGCCCTATCAGGTCGAACCCGGCGTACCGAATGGCTACGCCGCTGCAGCGCAGGCCAGCATGTTGCAAGCTACTTTACCGCTGATGCTCGCGCTCTTCGTGATTTACGGATTGTTCAATCTGCAGACCAAATGCAATTTGATGCGTTGGTTGCATCGCAATCTGCGCTTCAGTCCTGGCATGCCGACAGCTGACAACAAGCGCAGCTTCGCGCGTATCACTGCGATGGAAGTGCTGTTCGTGACCTGGTTCTGCTATTTGTTCTGGCTCTATGCAATTTACTTCGGTACGCAAGGACCCGGGGTGAACGTCATCATGGGCCTGTACGTTGCCTGGTCGATATGGGCGTTATATCTCGTCTACAAGTGCACCAAGCAAGTGCGTGTGGCACCCGCGCTGCGCTACGGCATCGCTGCCGGGATCGTCCTGTGGGGTAGTGCGGAGATGCCCGCGCATTTCGGCGCGTACCAGGAATATTGGCTCAAACCGTTCGAGTTTCCGGTCTTCAACGCGATCTGTGGAATCTCGTTCCTGGCCGGAGTCCTGCTGGTCGCACGCCGGCGTCGACCTGACAATGTGCCAACATGAACGACGGTCTCGCGCTCGATCGGGGTTCATTCTGGCGCTCATCCTGGTTCCGGCTGATCGCGTTTGGCGTGGTCGCGGCCGCCATACTGACCTACTGTGTTGCGCGCGGCCGCAGCGCAGAACCCGTCAGCTATCGCACCAGCGAAGTCGAACGCGGCGACGTGGTCGCGCGAGTCAGCGCCACGGGATCGCTCGCGGCTCTCGTCACAGTCGAAGTGGGTAGTCAGATTTCGGGACGCATTCAAAGCCTGTTCGCCGATTTCAACAGCACGGTGAAAAAGGGGCAATTGATCGCGAAAATCGAGCCGTCACTGTACGTAGCGGCGAGTCAGCAAGCACGCGCCAATCTGCTCGCAGCGCGCGCGAGCCTCGAACGCGCTGAGGTTCAAGCGGCTGACGCGCAACGACAGGCGAGCCGCGCGCGCCAGTTATTTGAGCAGAAGTTGGTGTCCGAGAATGACCGGGATGCTGCCGTCACTAACGCGCGTGCGACCGCCGCATCGGTCAGCCAGGCCAAGGCGGAAGTCGAGCGCGCACGCTCGGCCCTCAGTCAGGCGGATACCAACCTCCAGTACACCGATATTCTGGCGCCGACCGACGGCATTGTCATTTCGCGCGCGGTGAACGTTGGCCAGACGGTCGCGGCATCGTTGCAGGCTCCCGTGCTCTTCACGATCGCACAAGACCTGCGTGCGATGGAAGTACACACGAACGTCGCTGAATCCGACATCGGCCGGCTTGCGGCCGGCATGCCCGTGCAGTTCACGGTCGATGCTTATCCGGGCCAGCAGTTTCGCGGCAAGATCCGCGAGATCCGCAATGCTCCCCAGGTCGTACAGAACGTGGTGACCTACGATGCAGTGATCGATGTCGACAACGCCGAACTCAAGCTCAAGCCCGGCATGACCGCATCCGTTTCAATTACGATCGAGCGCGCCGACAACGTCTTGCGCGTGCCGAACGCCGCACTGCGTTTTCAGCCGCCCGGCTTCGACATGGGCGGTGCCAAACCGGCGCGCGTGCCAAACGAGCGCAAGCGCAAGCCCGAACGAGCTGTCTGGGTGCTGCGTGGCAAGGAACCTGTGCGGGTTCCGGTCGAGACGGGCATCAGCGACGGCACACTGACAGAAATCACTGCGGGCGATCTCAAGGCCGGCGACGCTGCCATTACGGCGATCACGAGCGGTGGTGGCGACGACGCGCCGCGCTCGCGCATGCCGCGTATTCTCTAGGCCTGCCTGAGATGGCACTGATCGAGTTACGCGCGGTCAGCAAGATCTATGTATCCGGCGACACCGAACTCGCCGCGCTCAAAGACATCGATCTCGACATCGAGTCCGGCGAATTTGTCGCCGTCACCGGCGCATCTGGTTCCGGCAAGTCGACCTTGATGAATATTGTCGGTTGTCTCGATCAGCCGACCCGCGGCAGCTACACGCTCGCGGGCCAGGGGGTAGCTGGATTGGATCGCGGCCAGCTCGCTACCATTCGCAATCACTTCATCGGTTTTGTGTTTCAGAGTTTCAATTTGTTAGCTCGTACGACAGCACTCGAGAATGTCGAGCTACCGATGATCTACGCGCGCGTGCCGCAAGCCGAACGACGCAAGCGCGCGCTCGAGGCGCTCGATCGGGTCGG
>JAGRJB010000258.1 GCA_020442965.1 Pseudomonadales bacterium | reverse complement strand
AAGGGGCGACCTTGAAAAAAGGCCAACAGCGACGTCTGGACGTGACCGATTTCGCCACGCCGGTTACCAGCGTGGATGTGAACACCAGCGAGCGGGGCGCCACCCTGACCCTGAAGAATACCGGTGATTTCGACTATCTGGCTTACCAGACCGACAACCAGTACATACTGAGTGTCAAGCCGCTGTCCAAGAAAGAAGTGGAGGAGCGCCGCAACGAGTTCACCTACGTGGGGGACCGCATCTCCCTCAATTTCCAGGATATCGAGGTTCGCGCTGTCCTGCAGCTGATTGCCGATTTCACCGAACTGAACCTGGTTGCCAGCGACACCGTCAGCGGCCGCATTACCCTGCGACTGCAGAATGTTCCCTGGGATCAGGCCCTCGATATCGTGCTGCGTACCAAGGGCCTCGACAAGCGTCGCGACGACAACGTGATCATCATTGCGCCGGCCGACGAACTGGCCGCACGCGAAAAATCAGAACTTGCCGCCAAGAAGGACATTCAGGAACTCGCGCCGCTGCGCTCCGAGTATCTGCAAGTCAACTACGCCAAAGCGGGGGACCTTGCCGATCTGATCAAGGCGCAGGGCAGTGGTGGCTCACTGCTGTCGTCACGCGGCAGCGTCGCGGTCGACGAGCGGACCAACACTTTATTGCTGCAAGACACGGCCGATCGGTTAGCCGATATCCGTCGTCTGGTCGGCACGCTCGATATCCCGGTGCGACAGGTACTGATCGAGGCTCGTATCGTAATCGTCAATGACGATTTCTCGCGCGAGCTGGGCGTTCGCGCCGGCTTCAGCGGCAGCCAGAAGAATGGCAACGATGGCGTGTTCGTCACGTCGGGCAGCGCCGAGTCGGTCGATACGAGTTTGAGCTCCGCACTCGACAATCTGTCGGGCGGTTCTGGTACACCCTACCCGATCGAAGTACCGGTCGGTGGCGGGGCTTCCAATCGCTACAACGTCAATCTGCCGGTGTCGAATCCGGCCGGTCGACTCGCCTTCATGCTGCTGGGCTCCGACTATATAGTCGACCTCGAATTGTCGGCAGCGCAGGCCGAGGGTCGCGGCGAGATCATCTCGTCACCACGTGTCATCACGGCTAACCAGCGCGAGGCGAGCATCGAGCAGGGTGTGGAGATTCCGTACCAGGAGGCTGCGTCTTCCGGCGCGACCACCATTCAGTTCAAGAAGGCCGTGCTGTCGCTCAAAGTGACACCGCAGATTACGCCCGACAATCGCATCATTCTTGATCTCAACGTCAAGAAGGATTCGGTCGGCCAGGTCGTGGTGAGCTCGGGTGGCGTCAATGTTCCGTCGATCGACACCCGCGAGATCAGCACCCAGGTGCTGGTGAACGACGGCCAGACCGTCGTGCTCGGCGGTATCCTCGAGACCGAGAAGCGTGCGACCGAACAGAAGGTGCCGTACCTCGGTGACGTGCCCGTACTCGGGCGGCTCTTCAAGACGACTCGCAATACCAACAACAAGGACGAACTGCTGATCTTCGTTACTCCGAAGATTCTGCGTGAAGGGGTCAGCGTGTACTGACGGGTGAGGGACCCGAACAGCACGTCAGTTATCAGGTGAACACACACATGCGTAAGATTGTTGCAGTAGTTTTGTCAGCGGCCTGGCTGCTCGCCTCATGTGGCGGCAGCAGTACGAATGACGCGTTCCGTAAGGGCGGTGGCGTGGCGCCCACCGGGCCGGTCGCGCCGACGGTCGCGACCGTCACGGTGACGACCGATGCACCCACGATCCCGTCGGACGGTTCATCGCCTGCGCAGATCCGGGCGTTTGTCCGCGGTGTCAACAACAATTTCCTGAAAGACGTGCCGGTTGCGTTCACTGCAACATCGGGCGGCGTTCAGGTAGTCGATGCGAGCACCAAGGCTGACGGCAGCGCTGAAGCGACATTGAGTGTCGCGGGCGACCCGAGCAGTCGAACCATCACGGTGACGGCCACCGCGGGTGGCGTGGCGCAGAGTGTCGATGTTCGTGTCGTCGGCTCGCGGCTCTCGATCCAGGGACCCGCGTCGCTGGTCTCTGGCGAAACCGGCAATTACACGATTGCACTGATCGACGGTGCCGACAAAGGCATCGCGAATCGGGCGGTGACGCTCACCTCGGCGCAGAGTGGCAATACGCTCACGCCGGCCAGTGTCACGACCGACGCCAACGGCCGCGCCAATTTCACGTTCAAGGTAAACGGTGCCAGCAACGACACCATCACCGCCACCGCGCTCGGGGTCACGGCCCAGCAGGTCGTGACGGTGAGCGGTGCGGCGTTCACCTTTACGGCGCCAGCCGCCAATACCGAAGTCGCCTTGGGCGCTTCGCAACCGGTGACGGTGCGCTGGCAACAGGCTGGCGTTCCGGTCGTCGGCCAGGTGATTCAGTTCGCCACGACTCGCGGCACGTTGTCGGCCGGCTCGGCCACCACTGATGGAAATGGCGATGCCACCGTCACGATCAGCTCGACGAACGCAGGCGGCGCCGTTGTCAGTGCGACCGCGGGAACCGCGTCATCGCAGCGCTCGCTCGAGTTCGTTGCTACGTCGGCCGCCGATGTCGAGGTGCAAGCCAGTACGTTTACGGTAGGCCCCAACGAGCAAAGCGTGCTGACGGCCGTAGTACGCGATTCGGCCGGCAATCTGGTCAAGAACAAAACCGTAAATTTCTCGCTGCAGGACGTTTCCGGTGGCTCGCTGTCGACCGCTTCGGCCGTGACGGATAGTCAAGGGCGAGCGCAGTCGGTTTACACGGCAGGTTCCGTGACGACGGCGCAGGACGGCGTTGTCGTTACCGTGGCGGTGGCCGGCGCCGCTGGCGTGCAGGACGTCGTGCGCCTGACCGTCGCGCATAAAGAGCTGTTCTTGACGCTCGGTACCGGTAACAAGATCGAAAAGATCAACAACGATACGCAGTATCAGGTGCGCTACGCCATTCAGGTGACGGATGCGACCGGCAATGGAGTCGCGAACGTGACCCTCAATGTCAGCGTGCTGTCGCAGCGTTATTACAAGGGTCGCCGAGTCGCAGGAGCGAACTCCTGGACTACTAACATCACCGCAACCTGCAATGATGAAGACATCAATCGCGATGGTGTGTTGAACCCAGGGGAAGATTTCAACAACTCGGGCCGCATCGAAGCTGGCAACATCGCGACCGTCAATCCGCGCACCGTCACGACGGACGCGAGTGGATTTGCGCAGGTCCAGGTTGTCTATCCGATGCAGTACGCCTACTACGTCGACGTCATACTGGACGCGCGTACCTCCGTACAGGGCTCGGAGTTCGTGCGCCAGGTTCGGTTTGATTTGCCAGGGGCGGCGGAGGACTTCAACAATCTGCAATCAGCCCCCCCGGGAGTGACGAGCGAGTTTGGTGTCGGCGCGAGTTGCACCGATACGCTCTAGTTACCAATTGTAATTCGGCATTCTCAAGGCCGCCCCTGCACAACGGGGGCGGCCTTTTGCCTTCTCAGAGCCAATGCACGCTGCATTCCCGGCAAGATCGGGGGTGGTAGGCGCCAGCGGTTCTTCGCCGAGCGTGTCTCCGGGGTTTATGCTTCCAGCATGGTCAGTACGACGCAGCGGGTGTTCCTCATAGGGCCAATGGGCTCCGGCAAGTCCGCTGTCGGCAAGTACCTGGCGCGCTCGCTCAAAATGCCGTTCGTCGACAGCGATGCTGAAATCGAGGCACGGACCGGCGTCGATATCCCGTTCATTTTTGAGCGCGAGGGCGAGGCCGGTTTTCGGCAGCGTGAACACGAGGCTCTGGACGAGCTGACGCAGCGCTCGCCTGTCGTGTTGGCCACCGGTGGTGGTGCCGTGCTGCGTCCCGAGAACCGTCAGCTGCTGGCCGAGCGCGGCTTCGTCGTCTATCTCGAGACCGCGGTCGAGGAACAGGCAGCGCGCGTGCGACAAAGCCGAAATCGACCGTTGTTGAATGCCGTTGATCCGGCGACCAAGCTGCAGGAGTTGATGCTTGCACGCGCGCCCTTGTATGAGGCGCTGGCCGACTTTCGCGTCAGCACCGACCGTAAGCGCGTGCAGTCGGTGGTGGCCGAGATCCGTGGCGTGCTCAAGCGCCTGTAACCGCCGCACTGGCATTGATCTGACCCGCGACGACCCCGAGCGCTCTTTTCCGTGCGGATGCGCTCAAAACGGCCGCTGACGTCGCCTCTGCCGCCACGCGCCCAGACCTTATACTGCGGACATTATTTTTTCGATGGGAACGTGCCGCCATTGCCAACCACTAGCGCCAGTCTGACCGTCCAATTAGCCGCTCGCAGCTATCCGATCTTCATCGGGCGTGGTTTGTTAGCAGATAAATCGCTGTTCGACCGCGTGGTAAAGCAGCGCGATGTACTGCTGGTGAGCAACTCGACCGTCGCGCCGCTCTATGCCGGTGAGATCGCGCGCGTACTCGCGCCGCGGCGCGTGCTGCGCGCCGATCTGGCCGACGGCGAGTCCCACAAGACGCTGGCGACCGTGACGCGTGTGCTGGACGTGATGGTTGCGAATCGACTCGGTCGCGACGCGATCGTAGTCGCGCTCGGTGGCGGCGTGGTCGGCGATACGGCGGGCTTCGCAGCAGCTTGCTATCAGCGCGGCGTCGCGTTCCTGCAGATACCGACCACTCTGCTCGCCCAGGTCGATTCCTCGGTGGGAGGCAAGACGGGAGTCAATCATCCCGGCGGCAAGAACCTGATCGGCGCGTTCCACCAGCCGGTGGCAGTCATCGCCGACACCGACACGCTAACGACCCTGCCGGATCGGGAGCTCCGCGCTGGGCTTGCCGAGGTGATCAAGTATGGCCTGATCTGCGATGCGGTGTTCTTTGCCTGGCTCGAACAGAACATCGATGCACTGCTGCGGCGCGACGCTGCGGCGTTGGCGCACGCAATCCAGCGCTCCTGCGAGGTCAAGGCCGATATCGTAACGCGCGACGAACGCGAGCAGGGCGACCGCGCATTGCTCAACCTGGGCCACACTTTCGGTCACGCGATCGAAGCGGCGACTCATTATGAAACCTGGTTGCACGGTGAAGCGGTTGCCGTCGGTATGCTCATGGCGGCACGAATGTCCGCGCGTATGGCGTGGTGCCCCGCAGAGCAAGTCGAGCGATTGGCGGAACTGCTGCGACGTGCGGGGCTGCCGACCGACATGGGCAACCTGCGAGCGGCTGAGCTGCGCACACTCATGAAGATCGACAAGAAGGTTGCGGCGGGACGCGTACGCCTGGTGCTGTTGCGAACGATCGGCGCCGCGGTGGTGACCGGCGACTATCCGGATGCCGCTCTCGATGCCACGCTGGGTGCGACCGCGGCATGACAGATCCGGTCGATGTGGGGCTGGCGGCCTATGCGGCCAATCCGGCGCTGACACGAGGACGACGCTATCCCGAGCCGCCGCCGGCCTACCGCACGGAATTCCAGCGCGATCGCGATCGAATCGTGCACTGCAACGCCTTTCGGCGGCTCACTTACAAGACACAGGTGTTCGTGAATCACGAGGGCGATCTATATCGCACGCGCGTCACACACTCGCTCGAGGTCGCGCAGATCGCGCGCACCGTCGCGCGCGCGCTGCGCCTCAACGAGACGCTCACAGAAGCCATCTGTCTTGCGCACGATCTCGGCCATACACCGTTTGGTCACGCGGGCCAGGACGCGCTGAACCTCTGCATGCGGGACTATGGCGGCTTTGAACACAACTTGCAGTCGCTGCGGGTGGTGGATGAGCTGGAGGAACGCTACGCCGAGTTCCAGGGACTCAATCTCACATTTGAATGCCGCGAGGGCATCCTCAAGCACT
>JAGRJB010000257.1 GCA_020442965.1 Pseudomonadales bacterium | reverse complement strand
CCGTGCGGCAGCGGCAAGAAGTTCAAGAATTGCCACGGTGCGTTGGCCGACGCAAAATGACGGCGACATCGCCTGCTCTCGCAGGCGCCGCCAAACCGATCCTGCGCGTCGTTGCCGCGGCCCTTTTCGACGCGCAAGGGCAGGTTCTGATCGCCGAGCGGCCACCCGGTCGGCACATGGCCGGCTGGTGGGAATTCCCAGGTGGTAAAGTAGCGCCAGGTGAAACCGATTCTGCGGCGCTCGTTCGCGAGTTGCGCGAGGAGCTGGGGATCGACGCACAATTGAGTCACGAGCTGATGGCAGCGCGCCACGAGTACCCTGATCGGACCGTGCAGCTCTTGTTCTGGCGCGTCGCATCGTATGCTGGCGAACCACGCAGTCTCGATGGGCAGCGACTCAAATGGGTGGCGGTCGATGCGTTGCGCAACGAGCTGATCCTGGACGCCGACCGCCCATTTATCATGGCCCTGCAAGCGGAGACCAACGATGGCAACTAACAAGAGTGAAGTCATGAGCGGCGCGTTTACCGGCGAGCGATTTGACGTCGTCAATCCGCGCACGGGTAGAGCGGACTATGTATTCACGGCGCCGGCCGATCGTGAATTGACTGCGCGCCTGGCCGCACTGCGGGCTGCGCAACCGGCGTGGCGCGATGCCGGTCTGGAGGCGCGCATTGCCGTGATGGCGCGCTGGCGCGCGGCTTTGGTCGAGCATCGTGACGCGATTGTGCGGGCGCTCGCGACCGATACCGGTCGCTACTGGATACCCGTGAGCGAGTTCAATGCCGTCCTGGGTTACATCGATCGCTGGTCGCATGATGCCGTCTTGCTGACGCGCGAGTCGCAAGGCGAGTCGCGCTCGATGCCCGCGCTACGCTGGCGCTCGCAACATATCCCTTACTCCCTCGTCGGCGTCATCAGTCCGTGGAATTTTCCGTTCACGCTGGCGGTGATCGATGCGATCCCGGCATTGTTAGCCGGTTGTGCTGTATGCGTGAAACCGAGCGAGATCACGCCACGTTTCGCGGCGCCACTCGCAGCGTCGATCGCCGCCGTGCCCGAGCTCGCCCGCGTGTTGGCAGTGATTCCGGGTGGCCGGGGCATGGGTGAAGCACTCGTTGCACAGTCGGACGTGGTGTGTTTTACCGGCAGCGTCAAGACGGGACGTCTCGTCGGCGAGAACGCCGCGCGGCATTTTGTGCCAGCGTTTCTCGAGCTGGGCGGCAAGGACCCGTTGATCGTCACAGCTAGCGCCGATCTGGGGCGTGCGACGGACGTGGCGCTACGCGCGTCGGTGCTGGCAACCGGCCAGGCTTGTCAGTCCCTCGAGCGTGTACACGTGGATCGCCGTATCTACCAGCCGTTCGTCGACCAACTGGTCGCCAAGGCCCGCAAAGTCGAACTCAATTGGCCTGACTTGCACGCCGGCCATATCGGTCCATTCATTTGGGGACGGCAGGGTGACATCGTCGCCGCACAGCTAGCCGATGCCGAGAAGAAGGGTGCGCGAGTTCTTTGTGGCGGGAAGATCGAGGACCACGGCGGCAAGTGGCTCGCGCCCACCGTGCTGGTCGATGTGAAGCACGACATGGCGATCATGCAGGAAGAGACCTTCGGGCCGGTGATTCCCGTGATTCCGTACGATAGTGTCGATGAGGCTGTTGCGCTTGCGAATGACGGCGACTATGGCCTGTCGGCGGGCGTGATGGCCGGAACGCTGGAGGAGGCGGAGCAGATTGGCCGACGAATAGACGCCGGCGGTGTTTCTCTGAACGACGGCTCCCTGACAGCCTTGATGCATGAGGCCGAGAAGAATTCCTTCAAGCTGTCCGGGCTCGGCGGCTCACGTATGGGTCCCGCCGGTTACTTGCGGTTCTTTCGTACCAAGGTGCTGATCCATCAGACCGGCACGCCCATGACCATCGACATGATCGATGAACGTCATGCCAGGCCGGCGAATTGATATTGATACTTACTAACTACTTAGGTGCGCTATGGCCGAAGAACAGGAACTCCCCGAAATCAAGGTTGACGTCAAATCGCTGTATCGCGAAGAGGTGTTCACTGACCGCCAGGCCGGCACGATCCGCTGTCTGACGCCCGTGGACGCCACTGGTGCCGTTGATTCGTCGCGAGCCGTGGAGTACTCCGGTCAGACGCAATTACTGACACCCGGCGGCGTGTTGCCACTGTCGTTTGAACTCACGGCTACCACGCTGACCGAAGCTTGCGCGCAATTCCCCGCGGCTGTGAAAGGTGCGATCGAACAGGCGATTGACGAGGCGCGTGAAATGCGGCGCGAAGCTGCGTCGCGCATCGTCGTCCCAGGCGTCGGTGCGGCAGCAGGTCCGCCTGCGGGCGGCCGAATCAAGCTGTAGCGTGATTTCGGGGCGTTTCAGTCGCCCACGGGTGCAAGGGTCCGTTTGAAAAACCTTTCGATCTGGGAATACGCGTGCTGACCCGTGCCGCTCTGGCGGATCAAGCCGTGCTTGCTGCCCGGATAAGTCATCAGGTCGAACGGCTTCTGCAGATCCTGCAGGCGTTTCATCAGCGCGGTGCTGTGGGTGAACAGCACGTTGTCGTCGGCCATGCCGTGCAGGACCAGGAGTGAACCGCGTAACTGGTCGGCGTGATTGAGCACGTCGCTTTTTTCATAGGCCGCAGCATCGTCAACGGGCGTACCCATATACCGCTCAGTGTAGTGCGTGTCGTATAGACGCCAATCCGTCACGGGTGCGCCGGCGGCGGCGGCCGCAAAGTGTTCGGGTGCCTGCATCAGGCACATGAGCGCCATATAGCCGCCATAGCTCCAGCCCCAGATGCCGATGCGCTGGGGATCGACGTAGGGCAGCGATCGCAAGAATTCGACGCCCTTCATCTGATCGCGCACTTCCACCGTTCCCATGCGATGAAACAGCGCCGACTCGAACTCAGTGCCGCGAAAGCCACTGCCCCGATTGTCGAGCGCAAAAACAACGAACCCTTGCTGCGCGAGATACTGCTGGAACAGCGAGCCCCACGCCCGCTGTACCCGCTGCGCAGCGGGTCCGCCGTAGACATCGACGATCACCGGGAATCGTTTGCCGGACGATGTGCCACGCGGCTTGATGAGTTTGTAGTAGATCGTCTGGCCATCCTCGGCCCGCAGGCTTCCGAACTCGGGCCGCGCGTGTTCATCGAAGTAGGGCGCGTATGGATGGTTCGCATTCAGTTCGTTAGCGACCAAGGTCGTCAGCAAGGCGCCAGTCTGGTCGCGCAGCGAGACCTGCGGCGGTGTATTCGCTGTTGAGAAAGTATCGACGAAAAGGTCTGCGGTTTCGGCCATTTTCACGCTGTGCCAGCCACTGCCCGCAGTGATCCGTACCGGTTCCGCGCCCGCTTTCTCCAGCTCAGTCCAGTACAGGTGCCGCTCGAGCGGCGTGGCCTTGTTAGCCATGAAGTAGACTCGCCCGGCGCGCTCATCGAGCGCGCTAATGGCGCGCTCGTTGCTGTCGCCGACGACCATCCAATCGCCCGTTGTGAGCTGGCGGATGAGCGTGCCATCGTTGTGATACAAATACAGATGTTTATAGCCGTCGCGGACCGACGACCAGATGAAGCGTGGCGAACGTTTCAGGAAGGTGAGTTCATGATGCAGCGGCACCCAGGTAGCGCTGCGCTCGGTCAACAGGGTTTGCGTCGCACCGGTGGCAGCATCGGCGCGCAGCAAATCGAGCGTCTGCTGGTTGCGGCTCTGGCGCTGCACGGCGAGCGCGTCGGCCGAGGGAAACCAGTCAACGCGCGCCAGGTAGATGTCCTGGTTCGGACCGAGATCGATCGGTACGACTTCATTCCCGTCCAAGGTGTACACGCCCAGCGTGACAAGGGCATTGGCCGCGCCCGTCGCTGGATAGCGCTGCTTGATCACGCGAACGTTTTCGGCGTAGATCTCGAAGCGCTCGAGCTCCGCGACCGGGGTCTCATCAACCCGCGCGACGGCAATGCGCTTGTCGTCGGGCGACCACCAGTAGCCCGTGTCGCGGTCCATTTCTTCCTGTGCAATGAACTCGGCCATGCCGAAGCTCACGAGTTCGCCGCCGCCGCGCGTGACAGCGGTCTCCACGCCACTGCGTAGTTCAGTGACATAGAGATTCTGCTCCCGTATGTAGCTTACGTAGCGGCCTCGTGGCGAGAACTTCGCATCCGTCTCGGCCGCTGCGGTAGTGGTTAGTTGGCGGACGGCTTTGCTCTCTGGCGCGCGCAGATCGTACAGATACAGGTCGCCATTCAAGGGCACGAGGATCGTGCGCGAATCGGGCGCGAACTGGTAGTCGACGATGCCCGACAATGCGGCTGTCCGCTGGCGCTCGCGGCGCGCGGCTTCTTCCACCGAGACTGTTTCGCTGCCGCCGGCGAGAGCACGTGAGTCGATCAACCGCCGATGCTGCTGCGCCACGGTGTCATAAGCCCAGAGATCGTACCGGTCCTTGTCGTCGTCGCTGCCACGCAGGTACGCGACCAGTTTGCCGTCCGGCGAGATTCGCGGACTGCGCAACGTCGGTCCGGAAATGTCGGGCGCAGCGAACAGGCGCTCGAGCGTCAGTTGTTTGGCGCTGGCGACCGGGGCGCTCAGGATCGCGGCCCAGGTGAGCATGGCGACGACGCCCAGTCGGATGTGGCGAGCGAGGGGTTCTGGCATGGTCGGGTCCGTTTGATAAACTGTGCCGTTGTCGACAGCTGAAGGTGGCAGTATGCCTCGCCTTGCGGAGTATTCGAAGATCGTTCTCGTGGCGACCGCCGGCCTCCTTGCTGCGTGCGCGGCTACACCGGTCACCGGTCCTATGAAATATCCCACACCGCCCCGCAGCGATACGATCGATCACTACGGTAGCGTCGAGATTGCCGACCCGTATCGCGAATTCGAACGACCGGATTCTCCCGCCACGCGTGCGTGGGTAGCGGCCGAGAACGACCTGTCGCGGCCATATCTCGAAGCGCTGCCGCAACGCGAATGGATAAAGACCCGGCTGACCAAGCTCTGGAGTTATGAGCGCTTTGGTTTACCGCGCGAAGAGGGCGGGCGCTTTTTCTATCTGCACAACAATGGCACGCAAGACCAAAGCGTGCTCTACGTTGCCGACACGCCCGATGCCGCACCACGCGTCTTGTTAGATCCGAACGACGCGAGCGCTGATGCCACCATCGCGTTGTCGCTGTGGGAGCCGAGCCCGGACGGTGGCACCATGGCCTATGCGCTGTCCGATGGCGGCACGGACTGGAACGTCTGGCATTTTCGGGGCGTCAGCGACGGCGCGGAGTTGCCGGACGTTCTGCAGTTCTCCAAGTTCTATCCGGTTTCCTGGGCGCGTGACGGCAGGGGTGTGTACTACAGCCGCTACCCGGTGCTGAACGGGCGTGGCGACGACGCGGGTCGCCCGGACGTCTATTTTCACCAACTTGGTACCGAGCAATCGGCCGATACGCTCGTCTATCGCGTGACCGACCATCCGACGCGGGTACCGAGTGCAGAGGTCACGCGCGACGGCCGCTATCTCGTCATCAGCCTGTTCGACGGGTACGAGACCAACGCAGTCGAGTTGCTCGATTTGCGACTGCCAGGCGCCAAGCCGCGGCTGTTGCTGGGAGCATGGGATGCGTTATATACGTTCATCGGCTCGCACGGCGACGAATTGTACTTCCAGACGACTAACGAGGCACCCCTCGGACGAGTGATCACGGTACCGGCTAACGACTCGAACGTGAGCGCCTGGCGCACCGTGGTGCCGCAGAGCGACATCGCACTGCAGACGGCCAGTTTCGTGGGCGGGCGGTTCATTGCCAATTACGTGCGCGATGCCGTGTCGATCGTGCGCGTGTACGGCGCCGACGGCAGGCAGGTCGCGGAGGTGCCGCTGCCGGGCTCAGGCTCGGCCGGTGGGTTCGCCGGCAGC
>JAGRJB010000256.1 GCA_020442965.1 Pseudomonadales bacterium | reverse complement strand
CATCGCCGCAGCGCCAGGTGTAGGCGCTGTAGCCCAGGCAGCCAGCGCGTGACTGGGCCAATTTGTTTGCAATCCTGGCGTTGCCGGGCAGCCTGATGCACTTGAGCTTTCCGGAGCGTCGATCGTCGCGCGAGTGGCCGGATCGCGGGTCATCAAAATCGACGATGTGAAAGCCCTCGCCGGGCGACAGTGAGTACACGGCGCGGCCACCGCGCGACTTGGCGTACTCGGTCGGAGCATCCATCCAGCGCTTGAGTCCGAGCACACCATCATAGAAATCGAAGATCGAATGATCATCTGTCGCGACCATGAGTCCGCAGTGCGTGTGCTGACTGGTCTGAAACATTGAAGCGTCGGCGATACTGCCGTACAACGGGCTGTCGTAGCCGAAGCGCTGAAAGAAGACCTGGCGATACAGCGGCTGCACCACGACCATCTCGCGCACCCCGATGATTGGATCGAGAAAAGCGCGCGCCGGTGCGCCGCCCGCAACTTCGCCTATCACATCGAGCAGCGGATCGATGACACCTATCGGCTCGCCGCAATCGATTGCGTGCTGCGCGTGATTCGCAATGCCAAGGACATTGCGTGTGAGACGTGTGCCCCAGCGTGAGCCGACACAGCGCAGATGCGAGGCAAGGCCGAGGCCGGCGTTCAGCGGCCTGTCCCAGCGCATCAACCGGATCAACCCATGGTCGCTGGCGCCGTGGAACAGGCGAACGGACTCCAGTGCGGAGTCGACTCCGTAGAGTTCTCTTGCTGCGGCAGCGGGCAACGAGCCGCGCGGGCCGGGGGAGCAGCCGAAGCCGGTAAAGTACTCGATCGAGGCGTCAAGGTCCGGCACACCCACGCAGACTTCGAACAGGCCGCTGTGGCAGGCAGCCGGATCGCGGGTATGCGGTGCGGTGCGGTCGTTTGCATTGCTCATCGTCTGGAATTCTCGCATAGACCGACTGTCAATCGGTGGCTGGCTGCCGATCCGCTGCGATTCGTGCGAGCATTGCAGACTCTTAACCGAGGGAGTGCGCGGCGATGCGTTTGTGCCAGTTGGCGGTCGGTTCGAAAGGCGTTGGCGTGCAGGACGGAGAGGTTGTCCGGGATGCGGGAGCGCTCGCGATGAATCTGGCAGCCGCACTCACTCGTCCGACGCTGAGCGCCCTCAATCGACGCGATCTGGATGCGCTGCCCGCCATTGCGTTGGCGGACGTGCGCTATGGCTCGCTCGCGGTCGGGCGGATTTTCTGCGTGGGCAAGAACTATCGTGCCCATGCAGCCGAGATGGGCGGCGCGCCGCCCGCCAACATCAATATTTTTACGCGTTACCCCGAGTCGGTCGTGGGGCACGACGCGCCACTCGCGCACCCCGGCGACAGCCACCAGTACGACTATGAGGGCGAGCTCGCGGTCGTCATCGGCAGGTCGGGCCGTGCTATCTCGACGGCCGACGCGCTAGCGCACGTTGCCGGCTACACACTTTTCATGGACGGCAGTGTGCGGGACTATCAGAAGCATTCGTTTTTCGCTGGCAAGAATTTCTCGAACTCCGGCGCCTGCGGGCCGTGGTTCGTGCCGGCGAGCGATGTCAGGGATCCGCACGCCTTACAACTGACTACCAGGATCAATCACGAAGTGAGGCAAAGTGCCAGCACCGGCGAGATGGTGTTTACGATCGCCGACATCATTGCCTATCTGTCACAGGTGTTGATCCTCGTGCCTGGCGATATCATCGCAACCGGTACACCGGAGGGCGTCGCAGCAGGGCGCACACCGTCACCGTGGCTGCAGGTGGGCGACCAGATCGAGGTAACCATCAGCTCGATCGGCACGCTGACCAACCGGGTGTCGTGAGTCTCGCCTATCGCTTTTTGTTTCTGCCGGTCTCGGCGGCGCGCGGAACCGGCGAGTACGCGCGCGCGCTCGAGATCGCCAGAGCGGTCGCAGTACGGTGGCCGACCGCCGATATTCGGTTCATGGTCAGTTGCCAGGCGCCTTACGCCAAGTCGGTGCCGTTTCCGACCGAGCTGCTCGACCGCTCGCCGACTCTGCAGCCACGCGAGGTGGCGGATACCATTCGTGCGCTTCGACCGCATGTCATCGTATTCGACAATGCGGGCCGGACGTCCCTGTTGCAAGTGGCCCGGGAAGTGGGCGCCAAGGTTGTCTTCGTCAGCTCGCGACCACGGCAGCGCGCCAAGGCATTTCGTTGGCGGTGGATGTGGCGCATCGACGAGCATTGGATCGCTTATCCGGTGTTGTTAGCCGGAGCGCTGGGCGCGGTGGAGCGTTTGAAGCTCTTCATCGTGCGCCGCCCGACTATTCGTTTTTTGGACGTATTGCTGCCCGCCGAGCAACCGGACCGCGCTGCGACCGTGCCAGCACGCTACGGCCTGACCGCCGGCGAGTACGTGCTCGTTGCGCCGGGTGGTGGTGCGGCCCACCGCAGTGTGCCGCAGGCGGCACGCATCATCGGCGAAGCGGTGACTGCAATCGCGGCGCAGGTCCCAGAGGTGCTCTGGTTATCCGCGCAGCCGCAGACGAGTCAGTTGCCGGCCAACGTGCGGACCATCCAGCTGCTGCCCATGGCGGAGCTGTTGAGCTTGATACGATTTGCCAAAGTCGTGCTTACGAATGGCGCCGATACATTGCTGCAGGTAATTGCGCTGAAGCGCCCGTGTGTGGCCGTGTCGCTGGCGCCTGATCAGACCATCCGCTTGCGACGGCTCGCACGCCACGGCGTGACGCTGGATGTGGCGCTTGAAGCCGACGTGATCGCGACGGCAACCGTACAACTGTATCAAGATGCTGACGCAGCGCGCGCCAACGTGGCAAAGTTCCGTGCACTCTCGTTGACCGACGGCTTGGGCATTGCCACCCGCGCCATCGAAAATTTGCTCCCGCGCAGCGGTGGGTGACCGCCGTTGCCGATACTGAGGACTCGAATGACATGAGCGGCGCGATTGATATCGTTTGTAACGTCTACGACCCGACGTCGGTGCGTCTCAAGCAAACGGGTATCGACGACGATTTCAAACGCCAGATCCGCATGGATCGCAAGCTTTGGGGCGGCGTGCCGATTAGTCAGTACCTGAAGATGATGGATCGAGCCGGGATCGAACGCTCGCTACTCGTCGCGGTTCGCGCGGGCGATATCAATGTGCGCGGTTCATTCGCATTGCCCTATGAGCGTGTCTACAAGATCTGTAAGAAGTACCCTGAGCGATTCTCCGGGCTCGCCGGTGTTGATCCGTTCCGCGGCATGAGCGGGCTGCGAGAGCTGCAACACGCGGTGGAGGCGTATGGATTCGTCGGCGCGCATCTGTATCCACACTGGTTCGGTCTGCCGCCGAATCACGCCAAGTATTATCCGTATTACACCAAGTGCGCCGAACTGGCCGTGCCGATCATGATGCAGGTCGGCCACAATCTCATCTACTCGGCGGCCAGACGCTTGCCAACGGTGGCCGATCCAATCCTGTTGGATCAAGTGGCCATCGATTTTCCGGAGCTGACGCTGATCGGCATTCATATCGGCGTGCCCTGGACCGATAACATGATCTCGATGTGCTGGAAGCATTCCAACGTCTACACGGCGGGTGACGCCTACGCACCGCGGCATTGGCCCAAACAATACGTGCACTACGCCAACACTTACGGTCGCGAGAAGGTGATGTTCGGTACCGACTGGCCGGTGATCCATCCGGAGCGCGCGATTCAGGAAGTCGACGCACTCGGCATGGACCCGGTTGCAAAACAGATGTTATTGCGCGACAACGCGCTGCGCGTATTCAAGTTGCCGGGCTACCGAAAGCTAAAGCGTGACGCGGGCATGGCCGCGACGCGGCGCAACTGAGCGGGCGAGTGATGAGCGATCAAATTGCGTCGCTTTACCGCCCCTTGCTGCTGGCTGATGGTGTGCACGCTGCGGCAGCGCGAACGCCGCACAAGGTTGCTCTGCGTTGCGGCGATGCTGAACTCAGCTACGCGGAGCTAGACCGCCGCGTACGCTACGTCACTGCGCGCGCGCTGGCAGCGCTCGCACTGCAACCCGGCGATCGGGTCGCCGTTCTCGCGGCTAACTGTCTGGAATATCCTGAACTGGTCCTTGGTCTGTCGGATGCGGGCGCCATCGTGGCGACGCTCAATCCACGCGCCAATTCCTCCGAGCTGGCGGATGCTTGTAACGATTGCGGCGCGCGGGTGTTGTTCGCACACGTCAGCTTGCGCGCGGTGGTGCAGGCGGCGCGTTGTCGAACTGTCGAACAGGTTGTGTTCATCGGCGCACACGGCGCAGACGGTTACGACTCCTGGCGCGAGAGTCACGAAGGCGGCGTCATCGCCGCACGGACGCCCGCGCTAGCCGAAACTCAGCCGTTCACGCTGGTCTACAGCTCGGGGACCACCGGCAAGCCCAAAGGAATACTGATCTCGCATCGTTCGCGTGTGCTCACGTTTCACGCGATGGCGATGGAGTATGGTTGTTATGGTCCTGACGACCGTTTCCTGTCGCTAGCACCGATGGCGCACGGGGCGGGGCTGGCATTCACGATGGCCACGCTTTACTTCGGAGGGTATGTAGAGCTGGTGGGCAAGTTCGAGCCGGCACAGGTGATCGAGAAGTTGGTGCAGGAGCCCTTCACCGGCATCTTCATGGTGCCAACGCACTTTCAAGCGATCTTCGCACTCGATGCGGCGTTGCTCGCGCGGCACCGTCATGCGGCCAGGACCTTGCGGGCAATCATCTCGAACATGGCGGCGCTCCCACAAGCACTCAAGGAGAAGATCGTCGCGTTCTGGGGCGAGGGCCTGCTCCACGAGACCTACGGGTCGACCGAAGCCGGTATCGTCACTAACATCCGGCCGCAGGATCAGCTGCGCAGGATCCAGTCGGTCGGCCGGCCGTTTGCCACCAACCTCGTACGCCTGCTGGATGACCACGGTCAGGAAGTGGCCACCGGCGAAGTCGGCGAACTCTATTCACGCTCGTCCTATCTCTTCGATGGCTATTGGAACAATCGGGAGGACACCGCCGCCTGCATCCGCGACGGTTGGGTCTCGGCAGGCGATCTCGCGCGGTGCGATGCCGATGGCTATTACTACATCGTCGATCGAAAGAAGGACATGGTGATCTCCGGCGGGATCAATATTTTCCCGCGGGAAATCGAAGAGGTGTTACATCGTCATCCGGCTGTCCTGGAAGCGGCGGTGATCGGCATACCGGATGCACACTGGGGTGAGCGATTGCGTGCTTTTGTGGTGCGCGCGGCAGCCGCGTCGACGAGCGAAGAAGAGTTGCTCGCGTACTGCAAGGAAAATCTTTCGGGCTACAAAGTACCGCGCGAGCTGCGGTTCATCGAGACACTGCCGCGCAACGTCGGCGGTAAGGTGCTCAAGAAGGAACTGCGCGCGCTAGCGTGAGCCGCGATCTTCGCCGGCGCATCGCTACGAGTGCAACCAGCATCGTGAGCGTTGCCCACTCCAGCGAGCCACCCCCACTGCGACCGCCGCTAGATGATGGTGGCACGACTGCGGGTGGATCGGTCGTAGTCGGCGGCGCAGTCGGTGTGGGCGGCGGTGTTGGATCGGGTGGTTGCGGCCCGGGCGGGGTCGACGGTTGCGTTGTCGGTGGCGTCGCGCTCGGGCACACGCCGCTGTCGGCACTTGCCGGGGCGGCAGATGAGGCGAACTGTGCGCCGACCGTGACCGTGGCCGCATCGGTCAGGCCGCGGTCGTCGGTAATCGTCAAACCAAGGACCAATGCACCGCTGCTCGGCGCGACCACCGTCGCGACCGCAGTATTGGCGCCCAATATTGCAGGTGGCGCGCCGGGTGCGCTCAGGACGGTCCACTGATACTGGGCGATACTGCGACCGCATGCAGCACCGCTGCGACTTGCGTCGAGCGTCACATTCTGACCCGGTGAAGTCGTTAGTGGCGCGGCGATGGCTACCACCGGCCGCAGCGCCGCTCGCACGGCGCCTGCTGCGTTCGTCATCCCGGCGCCACATACGTCGGTCGTGCAGGCGCACTCGCTGATTTGTGGCGCGGGACTCGCGTCCGGGGCCACGCAGGCAGGTATGCCGCCTGCGGCGGGAGGATAGGGCGTGGCGCCTTCACGCAGGCGATTGCGCAGTTGCACGGTGCCCAAATTGCGATTCGCCGACGCCATCAGGGCCGCTACCGACGCAACGAGCGGTGCAGCGAAGCTGGTGCCAAAGTTGGGTGAAAACTGATCGGTGAAGTAGTCAGCTTCCGGCGCGGTCGTGCCTGTGTTGGATGTAGTGTCCAGGGAAAACAGACAGGCTTGTCCGGTCGCATTCACGCAGTTGCCCCCGGGAGCACCCAGGGCAATCGCCGGGCCCAGATTGCTGAAGCCGACTTTGGTACCGATATTGCGCAGGCCCGCGACAGCGACGACGCCTGGGCAGTTAGCCGGCGCAGACACTTCGCCGCCCTCGTTGCCGGCGGACGCGACCACCAGGACGCCGCGACCATTGAGCTCCGCTAGCAACTGTGAGTACGCGGCCGAGCAGCTGCCGACCGAGCCCAGGCTCAGGTTGAGGATCTTGGCGGGATTGGGGTTGTCAGGAACGCCTGGCACCGGCAGACCCGCCGCCCAGCGCATGCCCGCGAGAATATCCGAATCGCGCCCGCCGCATTTGCCGAGTACCCGTACCGGCAGCAGCAGCGATCCCCAAGAGCCGCCCGCAATACCGTTGTTGTTGTTGGTCTTGGCTGCAATCATGCCGGCGACCCGCGTGCCGTGCCAGGAGCTGTTGCTCGTGTCGCAATTGGCGAAGATCGCCTGATTCTTGTCGGCGCTCGTCAGCCAGTCGCCGGGGTCCGATGGATCGGCGTCACGTCCGTCATGGTCGTTGGCCACGAGGAACGTACCGCTCGATTCGCCCGATACGAAGTCGTACCCAGGCAGCAGGCGCCCGCCGTTCGCCACGCGACCCAGATCAGAATGTTCAAAGCGAATGCCCGTGTCGAGCACGGCGACGACGACGTCCGCGTCGCCACTCGTGATGTCCCAGGCCTGTACGGCATCAATCGCTGCGGGTTGGGCTGCCTGCAGATACCATTGCTGCACGAAGAGCGGGTCGTTAGGGATGGCCTGAATGTAGCGACGCTCGTCTGGAACGGCGAAGTCCACTCGCGGGTCGAGTTGCAAGGCCCGCAGGACGTCGGCCGGCGTACGACCGGTGTCGTCGGGCACCAGATCAATTGCCTGCAGACCCGGACCAATGTCGCGTGTTGCCCGCACTTTCGAGCGACTGCGAAGCGCCAGCGATCCGGCAAGCAACTTCGAGCTGACGCTGGTTGCGGGCGCCGACGAATCCGCGCGGAACTGGACAATGAATCCAAACGACTCACTGTCAGCCACTGCAGTACCAGCCTCGCTGGCGCGCAGTTTATCGCTGCCGGCGAGTAGCACGGTGCTGCCTGCGAGTAGCACTAATAGAGGACTACGAAGTTTCACGATGCCATTATGCAGGCGCGACAGCTGGAGAAAACTCGAATGCACGACATAAGTCAAGCATTCTCACACGGGACACCCATGTTCGCATGATTCCCCAGATGCTGAGCGGCCGTCAGGCGTCAGCTCGCGCTTCGAGGTGCCGGCGAAAGTGCGGCAAGCCCCAGATGAACAGCAGTGTCGCGCCGATTGCTGCACCGCCGGCAACAATGGCGGCCGACTTACCGACTGCAAGATCGCTGCCAAAGACGTGATCCGTAATCCACGCCGTCAGAAAAGGGGCGAGACCAATCCCGATCATGTTGACGAAGAACAGGTAGACGGCCGCTGCCTGTGCCCGCATATGCGATGGCGTCAGTACGACGACTGCCGCGCCGCCCGCGCCGAACGCAAAGCTGGTGAAGAATCCGATCGGCAGCATCAGCAACAGGCCGATGCGTGGATCGGACATCAGCGTCGCAGTCGCAGCGAATGGGATCATCGTCGCCGAGGCGATCAAGCCAACGCGCATGGTAGCGTCGCGTCGGCCGGCGGTGCGCATACGATCGGCGAGCCAACCGCCGGTCAGAATGCCGATCGTACCTAGTACGCCGATCACCAAGCCGACTGCCAGCCCCGCGTCGGGTATCGAATAGCCGTGCAAGCGCACAAAGTACTGCACACCCCAGATCTGAAACACGTTCATGATCATGCCCATCACCGAAAAGCCGAGCATGAGGCCCGCGTACGGGCGCCAATGGCCCAACATGTAAGCGAGGGTCTCGAGGATCTCGCCAACCGCCGACTTGTCAGTCACGGGCGTAGGCTTGCGCCGGATCGGTTCCTTGATCGTTAGTAGTAGCGCCGCAAGCACCAGGCCCGGCAGACCGACCACGAGAAAGCATGCCTGCCAGGATTTTATGGTGCCGATCAGTGGCAATGTGTAGGTGGGATTGGTCGCCACAAAGCCGATCACCTGCCCACCGATGATTAGAGCGAGACCCACACCGAGCGGCAATCCGATGACGTACACGGATAGTGCGCGCCCAAGCTTCTTCTCCGGAAAGCTGTCGCCGGCCATCGAATACGCTGCGGGCGAGAGACTGGCCTCGCCAACGCCGACCCCGACGCGCGCCAGCGCCAGTTGCCAGAAATTCTGCGCAACGCCGCAGGCGGCCGTCATCAGGCTCCAGAGACCGACGCCCCAGAAAACCAGATTGCGACGACTGTAGCGATCGGCGGCCCAACCGATGAAGATGCCGCAGAAAGTGTAGAAGAACGCAAAGCCCCAGCCGTAGAGCAGCGAGAAAACAGTATCGTTGATCGCAAATTCCTTGCGGATCGGGCCAACTAACAGACCAAATATGATGCGATCGACGAACGACAGGATGTACGCGAGCATCAACATGATGACGGCGTACCAGGCGACGCTCGGCTTTGGGTAAGCGGTCTCGACGGGCAACGGTCGGGCGATCATCACGCCATCGTTGCATGATGCGCCGCCGATCGCTAGGGTAGCGGCCATGTAGTCCCCCTGTCTGGTTGAAAAAACGCGGCGCCGATGCGACTCCATCGGGCGGCTTTGCGGCTGTTTGGCAGTCCTCGTACTAGTTGCTTGCTCCAAACCTGCTGCCGTTCCGTCGGCCGAGAGTGCGCCCGGTGCGCCACCTGCGCTCGAGCAGGCGCCAGTCGTTACGGGCGGATTGGAGACTGTCACGCTGATAACGGCCGTGCCTGACGAAGTGCGCAAGTTCTATGCGGCCTTCGGCCTTACGCCGCTGCAACTATCGCGATCGGAACCTGGCCCCCTGCGTGCCGAAGCCGCACTCTGGAGCGTCCCGGAAGAAGTGGCTGCT
>JAGRJB010000255.1 GCA_020442965.1 Pseudomonadales bacterium | reverse complement strand
TGAGCCAGGATCAAACTCTTCACTTTAAAGTGCTGAGTGAAAAGAGTAATCACAATAGGCCCATCGCTGGACTTTCTTGGTTACTCGGTTAATGCCTTCAAAGAACGCATCGACGCGAGTCCCCACACAAATTACCTGCAAATTTTTAAACAGCAGCCCGCGTCGCCGGGACGGGGTTTTGGAGGTTGCCCGCAGCGCCGTCAGGCCGCAGCGGGGGGCGGAATTATAGGCTTTCGCCGCAGTCCGTCAACATCCGGTCACATTCGTATGCGCTTGCGCGAGAACCGCGCGACGCTTCGTTCGTGAGGGGGCGCATTATAGGGGCCTGCAACCCGCTGTCAACGGATTGCGACAATCTATTTTCGCGCTAGCGCAAGACCTTATTTTATCTCACTTTTGTCGCAATCTCAAATGACGCGCGGCGACCAAAGGCGGCAATCCGCTGCCTCGGGAGCGCGCCCACGCTACCCGCGCTTGATCTCGACCCATTTGAAGCGATGCTTGCCCACCTGCAAGAGGTGCTTCCCTTCCGCCAGGGCATGGTCACGGCCGCGCAGCTTTTCCAGCGACTCGGCCGTCGCGCCGACACGCACCGCCCCCTGGTCGATCATCCGATTGGCATCGGACGTGCTCGGCACCAGACCGGCGCTCTTCAGCACGTTCGCAAGTCTGAGAGGTGCGCCATCAGTGGTTAGCGTGACCGAGCCGATGTCATCGGGTACAACACCCTGCTGAAAGCGCGCAACGAACGTATCTCTTGCCGCGCTACCGCTGCCATGCCCGTGGAATCGATCTACCAATTCGATCGCTAGCTCGAACTTGACGTCGCGTGGATTCCCGCCGTCCGCTACGGCCCGGCGCATCCTGGCGAGCTCGCCCAGCGGCCGGAACGACAATAGCTCGAAGTAACGCCACATGAGTTCGTCCGAAATTGACATCAATTTGCCGAACTGCGCGTCGGCCGGTTCGTCGATACCAACGTAATTGCCCAGCGATTTCGACATCTTGTTGACACCGTCGAGCCCTTCCAGCAACGGCATGGTGATGACGACCTGCGGCTCTTGTCCATGGTGTTCCTGCAGCTGCCGCCCCACTAACAGATTGAACTTCTGGTCCGTGCCGCCCAGCTCGACGTCGCTCTTGAGCGCTACCGAATCGTAACCTTGCACCAGCGGATACAGGAACTCGTGGATCGCGATCGGCTGATTGGCCTTGTAGCGCTTGGCGAAATCATCGCGCTCGAGCATGCGCGCCACGGTGTGCTGCGCGGCTATCTCGATCAGGCCAGCCGCATTCATGGCGCCGAACCAGCGCGAGTTGAAGTCGATTCGCGTCCGCTCGGGATCGAGAATCTTGAAGATCTGCTGCCGATAGGTACTGGCGTTGGCTTCGATTTGCTCGCGGGTGAGCGGCGGTCGGGTCGCGTTGCGGCCCGAGGGATCACCGATCATGCCGGTGAAATCGCCGATCAGGAACGTCACCTCGTGTCCGTACTGCTGAAACTGGCGCATCTTGTTGATCAGGACCGTGTGGCCCAGGTGCAGGTCAGGCGCAGTTGGATCGAAGCCCGCCTTGATCCTGAGCGGCTTGCCGCGGCGCAACTTGCGCTCGAGTTCCGCGCCGACGAGCACCTCTGCGGTGCCACGATTGAGCTCGGCGAGCTGCTCGGCGAGTGCGGCGGACAAGGGCGGGGATACGGAATTGCTCATCGGGGACTCACACGAAAAGTAGCGGCTATAGTAGCGATAACGAATCGGCAAAATCTGCGGGCAGTACGCAAGCGGATCACAGATCGTCGCGCACCGGGTTGACCCTTTATCTGTCCCCAAGTTACGGTGTCAGTCTTGCGACTTATGTGAAGTGTAGAGCATGGCGATCAAACCCCAGTCACCTTGGTACGGAATATCCCTGCGGCGGTCAGCCTGGTTACAGTTGGCGCTCGTCGCGGTGCTGCTGGTCGGCTGGTATCGCGCCGACGACCTGCTTGCGCCAGCGGCGCCGCCAGCCACTGCGCTCCTACAAGATCGCGCGACCGAGGCGAGCCTAACCGAAAGTCCAACGCCTCCAACCGGGATGTCGTCGGCCATGGTGCAGCAAGCCAGCCTGGGCTCCACGATCGAGGTGATCGTTGGCAAGAACGACACCCTGGATCGTATCTTCCGTCGCTTGCAGCTCGATCTGGCCGACCTCGCCAATATGCGCGCGCTACCGGATCTCAGCGCGAAACTTGACCGGCTCTACCCCGGCGACTTGCTCAAGGTACAACATAGTGGTGCCATGCTGTTAGGGCTAGAGCGCCGGCTATCGGACAGCGAGACCCTTAAAGTAACGCGAGCCGAATCGGGTTTTGACGCCGATGTCCTGGAGAATCCGCTCGACGTACGTGTGGTCACGGCTGAGAGCACGATTCGTTCATCGCTGTTTCAGGCGACGAGCGATGCAAAGCTGTCGGACGCGATTGCGCTACGGATTGCCGATATTTTTGCCTACGACATCGACTTCGTGCTGAACATCCAGCAGGGCGACAGCTTCGTCGTTACCTACGAACAGATCTGGCGCGATGGCGAATATCTGCGCGACGGTGACATTCTCGCGGTGAAGTTCATCAATAGCGGCCGCGAGTATCGGGCATTGCGCTTCGTCGACGACACTGGTCGCGCCGACTACTACACCGCCGACGGCGCCAGCTTGCGCAAAGCATTCTTGCGCGCGCCGGTGGAATTCTCGCGCGTCAGTTCGCGCTTCAATCTGGCGCGTCGCCATCCGGTCCTCAACCGCATTCGCGCTCACAAGGGCGTCGACTATGCGGCGCCGCTGGGTACGCCGGTACGAGCCGCCGGTAGCGGCCGGGTGCGGTTCATCGGTAACAAAGGCGGCTATGGCAAGGTCATCGAACTCGATCATGCGCGCGGCATCGTCACGGTTTACGGGCATCTCTCGCGCTTCGCCAAAGGGCTGAAGCGCGGCGCGCACGTGGAACTCGGCAAGGTGATCGCCTACGTCGGCAAGACGGGCCTCGCAACCGGCCCCCATCTGCACTATGAATACCGTGTCAACGGTACCCACAAGGATCCGCAGAAAGTTCCGCTGCCGAAAGCTGAATCGATTCCGGCCGCGCAACTGGCGCACTTCAAGCAGGAAACGGCTACCCTCAATCGCTCGCTCGACTTTCCGATCGGGCCCATGCTGGTCGCGCGCTAGAGTTTTCTGGGCTGCAAGTCGGTGACGGAACCAGAATGGTTCTGCGACTCTGCACTGTGGTTCATAACAGCGCGCAATCGCCGCGAATGAGGCCAGCACATCCACATGGACTAGCCCGACCTGCACGCCCCAGATCACTACATCAATCGCGAGATGTCGCTGCTCGCCTTCAATCGGCGGGTCCTCGAACAGGCTCTGGACCCAGCCAACCCACTGCTCGAGCGCCTCAAGTTCCTGTGCATTTCATCCAACAACCTCGATGAATTCTTCGAGATCCGCGTCGCCGGCCTGAAGCAGCGCATCGAACTCGGATCCGAACAAGCCGGCGCCGACGGGATGACGGTCGCCGAGCAGCTGCGATCGATTCGCGCGGCAACCATGGAAATCGTGCTCGAGCAGGCACGCTGCCTGAACCAGGTGCTATTGCCGGCAATGCGGTCCGCAGGCATCGAACTTGTGCCACGGACCCAATGGGACGAAGAGACGCGCGCCTGGCTCGAGCGCTACTTTGAACTCGAGGTCGAGCCGGTCCTGTCGCCGCTAGGACTCGATCCGGCGCGGCCATTCCCACGGATCCAGAACAAGAGCCTCAACTTCATCGTCAGGCTGTCCGGCAAGGATGCGTTCGGTCGCAACAGCAATCTGGCGATCGTTCAAGCACCCCGGTCGCTGCCACGCGTCGTGCCTTTACCTAACGACGGTGGCGGCCCGCGCCGCATTGTCCTGTTGTCGGGGATCGTGCAGCACTTTGTCGCGAGCCTGTTCTCGGGCATGGAGGTACTGGGCTGTTATCAATTTCGTGTCACTCGAAATAGCGACTTGTTTGTCGATGACGAAGAAGTGGACGATCTGCGGCGCGCGCTGGAGGGCGAACTCGCGCATCGACTCTATGGCGCGGCCGTACGTCTCGAAGTTGCCAAGGATTGCCCCCCTGAGTACGACGAGTTTCTGATCAAGCAGTTTGCACTATCCAAACTCGACTTCTACGAAGTCACTGGCCCTGTCAATCTGAACCGACTGAGCGCGATTTATGACCTCGCGCAGCGGCCCGACCTCAAGTATCCCGTGTTCACGCCCGGGCTGCCGAAGCGTCTGGCTAACCAGTCGGATGTCTTCGCCACGATTCGTCACCAGGACGTGCTGCTGCATCACCCGTTCCAGAGTTTCGCGCCGGTACTCGATTTTCTGCGCGCCGCCGCCCAAGACCAGCAGGTCCTCGCGATCAAACAGACGCTCTATCGCACCGGTAACGACTCGGCCATCGTCGACTCACTCGTCGCGGCCTCCCAGGCGGGTAAAGACGTGACGGTGATCATCGAGCTGCGAGCCCGCTTCGACGAAGCCGCGAATATCGAACTGTCGAACCGCTTGCAGGAAGCGGGCGCGCACGTAATGTATGGTGTGGTCGGTTTCAAGACCCACGCCAAAATGTTGCTGGTCGTGCGCCGCGAGGGCGACGGCATTCGCCGCTACTGTCATTTGGGCACCGGCAACTACCACCCCAAGACTGCACGCGCCTATACCGATTACGGCCTGTTCACCGCGGATCATGCCATTGGCCAGGACGTGCATGAACTATTCCTGCAACTCACGGGCCTCACGCAGGTGCCCCGACTCACGCGGCTGATTCAATCGCCGTTTAGCTTGCACGCGACGATCATCGCCAAGATCGAGCGCGAGGCCGCGTACGCGCGCGCGGGCAAGCAGAGCCGCATCATCGCCAAGATGAACGCGCTGGTCGATCCGGAAGCGATCGGGGCCCTCTATCGCGCATCCTGCGCAGGCGTGCGGATTGACTTGATTGTTCGCGGTGTCTGTAGCCTGCGGCCAGGCGTTCCGGGCGTGTCGGAGAACATCCGCGTGCGCTCGATCGTCGGTCGCTTCCTCGAGCATTCGCGCGTGTTTTTCTTCCACAACAATGGCGCCGAGAACGACGGCGATTCGGAACTCTTCCTGTCGAGCGCCGACTGGATGGAGCGCAATTTCTTTCGCCGCGTCGAGATAGCGTTTCCGGTCAAGCGGCGGTCGCACCGCGAGCGCATTCTCCGTGACCTGGATACCTACCTGCAGGACAATACCCAGGCCTGGGAACTGCAACGGGATGGCAGCTACGTCCGCTTACAGCCCGGCAGCGAGCCGCCAGTGACCGCGCAACTCGACCTGCTCTTCTCGTACGCGCCGGGCACCCCAGGCTTCACTGCCATTTAGTGCCATAGAACTAAAGAGTGAATCGGTTCGCGTTCACCCACGCTACTGTCTGTCACGATCGAGAGTCATCGGATACCCGAGAGTTTGCTGTGGAATGGGTAACGTTTGCGATCGCGCTCGGCTTCTGCTCGTTGGCTGTATTGGCCCAGAGCAAGCGCCGCGGGCTGCGGGCAGTCGGCCTGCTATGCCTGTTTCTCGTAGCGGCAATTTCTACCACCGTGACGCTCTGGTTGCTGTGGGCGGCTTTTCTGGGGCCCAAGGTCACCCAAGGTATCGGCAACATGGGGTATCTGCTGATGGCCCTGCCCGCAGCGTTCATCGCCGCGATCGCCGACGCGTTCTTCGTGCATACCTGGCGCTTCGATGCGAAAAATGCCACGAAACGACCGGGGATCGAGGAACTCAAGCGCATGACGAAGTTCTTCGTGCACATGAGCGACACACGCGACGACAAATAGACAGGGTCGTTCAGCGCCCGATCATGGCGGCGGCGTGAGCCGCGATAGCCGGTCGGTATTCCACCGATTACCCGGTCGGCTAGCGCTGCGCTGCGTCAGCCACCGCCGAGCCGGTTCATGCAGCCCGGCTCGCAGGGCGGCCTCGACCAGGACTTCGTCGAACAGATCGCGCTGCGCATGGCTACCACCTAACAACTGGATCTGTGCGCGCACCGGGCCGATCAGCTCGACGGTCCGCGCATTATTCCCCTGTCGAAACAGCAGCAGCGCTTCGCATAGCGCACTATTGACGCGGGCCGTTACGAGCGCAATTGTCTGATCGGGCGCGGCCTCCGCGTGATCACGCACCGCCTTGAGCAGAGCGTTGGCCTGCTGGTAGCGGCCCGCTGCAGCGAGCGCCAATACATAATG